>CAYGUK010000014.1:12217-50166 GCA_964352985.1 uncultured Legionellales bacterium | reverse complement strand
AATTAATATTAAATAATAAGGATAATGATCAATGTAAAATTATTGCGAAATTAGTGATGAGCAAGGGTTTAACTACTTCATCAGTGGGGCGATTGTTACATCAATTTATTACATCATTAGAAGGCAGCAATTTTTTGCGTTATTGTGAAGAAAATCAAATAGAAGAAACTGTCTTTTTCACAGATATTCCTAAAAGCGATCAAACACAGAAACTTACCTTTCAAAGTAGTGATGCTTTAATCAGTTATGTGTTAAAACTAGAAGTTGGCCAAGCTTTGGATACTTCATCGTCAACTGTTTCTGCAACTAATCTCGATGAGATGAGTTTATCTTCAGATGTTACTAAAGCAGCAACTACTGATAGATATAAAAAAAGAGTGAAGGAATTTCTATCAAGAAAATCTGAATTACCAGATGATACTGATATTAACAGATTGATTGAATTATTAATGGAATTAAATGCGAACCCACAAAGCTTCAAAAAAATTCAAGAATTAGCGACATTCTTACATCCAACATATTTAAATAGATTTCAAAAAGTTTCTTTAGAAAAACGTAATGAATTAATAATAGTATTACAAGATATCATACAAAATCGAATAATATCATCAATACAACCTCATCTTTATTACTTGATAAAAAATATTGATCTTAGTTTATTTGAAGTAGGTTTGACAACGAGTGTGAGAGGATATAGTTTTTTTGATCCTAGTAGTGATAAAAATGTTAATGAACCTGACATGGAAGATTATCGATATTTAGTTTATTGTCATTTCTTAAGTGGAGATATATCTCAAGCGTTATTGTATTTTCAAAAAATGTATCAAGGCAATTTAAAGGCAAAATTAAAATCAAATGATAGTCAAATCATGATGCTATTGATGGATTCTATTCTTGAGAGAGACTGGTCGGAATTAGAAAGAGATGCCAGTACTATTGAAAATTTAAGTTGGTTTTGGAGATTTATCAAGCATCATTCTACTGCAATAGCTGATGTTACTATATTGAAGAATTGGCAAGATAAATTGAGGATGAAAATTCCTACGAACAAAGATATTTCACAGATAGTATTAAATGCTGTGGATGATGAACAGAAAAGAATACAATTACATTCTATTATAAATTATATGTGTTGGTTTGGTGATGGACACCATAAATCAATTGCTACTGATTTAAAACATTTTCTAACATTATGCGAGAAAAAATCATTTACTGCTGAATTTACTATTACTGATTTTTTAACACTGTGTGAAAAATTAGGCATGAATCAAGACACCGTGTTTGAACTTATACAAAAATTACTTGAACAAAAAATGATAAGTTTTGAAGAATATAGTTTATTAGCAATTAATAGCGATAAAATATTTCAAAATGAATTACAAAAATTAAATGTGGCAGTTTTAACAGCATTGAAAAAGCATGGTCAACAAGGCTTGGAAGATAAAAATTTAGAAATGATCCGACAAGCAAGCACATTAGACGATTTAACGAATCATAAGCTAATTAATACATCTGAGGCAGATACTTCAGATTTTATGCGAGCGAAAATATATGCCTGTTTAAAACCATTGTTGGATCATTTTAATCACATTACTCCATTATCATCTTTTCAACTATCTCATTATTTGGGTGAATTAAAACGAGTTTTAGATAAAAATGAAAGCTACAGATTAGCCAAAGATAGAAATGTAAAAAAGAAAGGATCAAAAATTATAAAAATAGCTTATGAAGATAAACTTAAAAGCAACCTAAATAAACATGTTGGTAATTTTCAGCAAATTATCAAAATTTTTCGATTTATTCTGATTGTCGAGTCTCAGGTCAGGTAACATAGACTTTCATCAGAGATTTCATCAAGTTTTATGTTATCTTGCTCATCACCTGAGGAATTCAGATGCCGGTCTCAAACTGTTTCAATGTCTGATTCCATTTATTCCTTTGCAACTGTAGCTTAATACATTCTGATATATTTTTTACGCAATTGTTATTAGAATTTTCCTATATCATTTCAGTGAATCAAATAAATCATAAAACAAAAGGGACGTCAATTAATTCTTTCTTTACTCTATAATGAATAAGAATATATTACAACTTGTTAGATATTTTTATTTTGGATCAAAAATAATTGCTCTTGTAATTGCAGAATTTATTTAAATTAAAGTATTAAGTAAATTTTAACAATCTGGCTTTATCAAGTAATGTGAACTTTAAATCTTAACAATATCCTATTATTTTACCCAAGAAAACACAGGGTGTTTATTTTATTAAGTCTAACTATAATTTAGAGAAAAGAAATATTTTTGACTTAATCAGATAAACAAAATAAATAATAAGAAGGTAATTTTTATGACAGATTTAAGCTACTTGGCAGATTTGGCTAATGCTAATCTACAGCCTGATTTAGATTATATTCATGCATTTTTATTACAACATAATTTACCGCAAAATGGAGATACCAATTTATTAGCTGTATGGTATCAATCTTTACAAGTCAATGCTGTGCAACAACCTTTACTGGCAAGAATAGCACCATTGGCTGGAAATCAATTTTCTGATGATCCCCAATCCAGAAACACCCCTAATAGTAGAGCCGGAGGTTAAATCCTATAAATAATCTTGTTGTCTATCAGATAAGGTTTAATTACTTTTTAAGGATAACCCTGCAAAATTGTTATCAGTTAAGTATAATACTGCTTTAGTTATCAACTCTTGTAGAGGGTACGTCGTGCGGAAGTTAACTTGGCTATTAATCTTTTTTTGCTTTACAGCTAATGCTCTTACTATTGATCAAGCTTATCAGGCGATTGCCGTCAACCGTATACCTTTTAATGTTAAAAATAATCAACTCAACACTAATATCAGTGACTATTTAAATCAATTATTTAAGTTGACCGACGAACTCGTCGTGATCCGAGTGAATTTACAAAATGAATACTTTAATAATAACTTTAATGATAAAACATTTAAAACCTATCAACATGACACATTAAATATTTTAAAAAAAATAAGCCTATTAACACCACCACATCAATTAATCTCGACACAAAAAAATATTATTAAAGCAGTGCAAAATCAAGTCGCTTATTTCAGTGAATTACAACTTACAGCACAAGATAGTTCAACACCACTTATCGATATGTCCCATAAATTAGTCCAACATTCACATCAATTATTGGTGGCAACTTACTATCATTTACTGAAAATATTACCCCATGCGAGTAAAGCTATCCAATCATCCTTCTATTCTCATTTCTGTGCTTTAGATTTAATATAAATAAAGTCTATTAATCTAGATTTTTGGTTTACGGTGGAACTATAAAAGTGCCCACCATTTTTCTAATAAAAAGTCGACTGTTTAATTAAGCAATATTCTGCGATAATATTTATTATAAAATATAATAAAATAATTCATTATATTCCATATTCATATATCAAAATAAAAATCAAACATGGAAATAATAATAAAATGCCCTATATCATTATAAGAAAAACATTGGCGGAAACTGATTATACTTTACCAAGCAAAGCAATCGATGCGATAAATGATGCCTTAGAGTGGTATCGAGTATATGAGCGAGCCCCAAAAGTTGCTCAGGATTTTTCTGATGTATTTGTCGTGGTCGATTCACTGAGCGCTATACCTGTCGCAAATTATAAAGATGTCGATACAAGAAATTATTATATTTATAAAATCGACTCTATAGTAAATATTCACAGTGATCAAATTTTTGATGATGCGACTAAAATTCACTATATTAGACGTTTATATGATCACTTAAATCCAAAAATTGAATTGTCGACCGTGGCGCCATTAAAAAGCGCAACATCAATAAGCCCAACAGTAATGACTGAGTTGGCTAACTTTAAATTGAAATATAATATTTCAACTTCTGATCATCTTTTGCAGTTTGCTTTTATCATTAGTCAAGTCACTTCACTAAAAACATTTCCATTAGAATTAAGCTCGGGTGATTTGGGTTTAAGTAGAAGTGAGCTTGCTACAATTGCTGAGTTTTCAGATAAAATTTTATTAGAAATTGTATATGAAATGTTGGTTTATTGCATGCAGGTAAAGAAAATTGAAGATTATATTACTTTCTATCATTTAGGTGACAAGATAACTGAAAAAATGATTAAACATTTCGAAGCACATTTCGATCCCAAAAATTACAAAAAATTATTCCCACTTGAAAAATATGTTGATGAAGATGATTATCCTCCATTTGTAGAGGAATCATTACGTGAATATTTTCCATTGGGTAGTGTTTATGTTTTACCCTGCCCAGAACATACCAAAATTGTTGTTATTACGAATGAAGATGAATATTATGCAATTGAGGCAGATGAATTTTCATTAGCGCCACGTATCTATAATATAAGGCAACCACATACTGGTTTTATAGGACTGATTCAAGAATTATGTGAAGAATGTGAATCACCATTTTCATCGTTATACAAGTTAGATAAAATTAAACCTCAAGATGTTTTTACTGCTATCTCTGATATCCAACATGAAAATGCCGATTCTATCACCCACAAATCGAGACGTTGGGGTAATAAAGTTCATGACTCTGTTCCTTCGCAACGAAATTGTCATGCCTTGTGTTATCAGGTATTGCGTCGTGCGCATGAACAAAGTGAGTTTAGACAGAAACATGTTAAAGTGCAGGGTTTTTTATCTTAAAATGCTACAGTAGTTAGCAATCTCACTGTATACTGTCATTTATTAATGATATAGGTGAGGGATAAGTGATGAATAATGAATTTGATGTTTTAGTCGTGGGCGCTGGGCCTGTTGGATTATTTGCCGCAAATGAATTAATACGTCATGGTTTGAGTTGTCATATCATCGATAAAAAAAATACTTTAAGTGAACACTCAAAAGCGGCCGCAATTCACATACGCAGTTTGCGTATGTTAGATGATAGCGGTTTTTTAGCAGAAGTTTTGCAACAAGGGCATAAAATTGTTGGCATGACCTTTAAAGCAAAAGGTGAAATCATCATGCAAGGTGATTTTGCGAATGTTGACGCGATGTTACATTATCTTATCGACTTACCCCAAAACAAAACAGAAAAAATATTTTATGATGGCCTTCGTTATAAAGGTCAAGATGTTTCGTGGTTAACCGAATTAACGCAAATTGAACAAACTGAAGATTCTGTTATCGCAACCGTTAAAAATGGTGAAACTGAATCTCAATTAAAAGCAAAATGGTTGCTAGCTTGTGATGGCTCTCATAGTACGATTAGACATTTATTAAATTTAAATTTTGTTGGTGCTGAATATAAAGAACATTGGTGGTTAGCGGATGTTGATTTAGCATGGGAAAATCCAAGTGATCGGATGATTGCCTACTTAAATGAAAAAGGCCCGAGTATTTTTTTTCCCTTAGGTCCAAAACGTTATCGCATTGTTACTCGAGTCGATGAGGGCGAACCCGAAAATCCAAGCTTAGAAGAATTTCAATCCCATGTTGCTTCGCGTATTAGTGATACGTTTAAAATCTCGAATCCTGATTGGCTTACTGGTTTTAACATTCATCATCGACAAATTGAACAATATCACCATGGCCGTATTTTTTTAGCCGGTGATGCCGCACACATCCATAGTCCAATGGGCGGTCAAGGTTTAAATACCGGCATGCAAGATGTCTATAATTTAGCTTGGAAATTAGCTTATGTTCAACATAAAAAAATGCCCGCTGATATTTTAGAGAGCTACCATATTGAACGTCATGCTGTTGGAAAAAATGTGGTGCATGATTCAGATCGGTTAACAAAAATGGTAAACCTAAATAATCCTGCCGCACAATTTGTTCGCAACCATATGATGAAATTAATTACCAGTATTCCGCATTTACGCAATAATATGACGAGCAAAATGGCTGAGTTAGACATCAGTTATAAAAATAGTCCTATCGTCAAACAGCAGGGTAATTGTGAATCCTTTAGTGCAGGGCGTTTATTACCCAATATTTATTTAACAAAAAAACATTTTCCTGAATATATTTTTGATTTTGTCCGTGGCACCAAATTTCACTTATTTATTTTTGCAGGATTAAACTATACCAATGTGGATGATATTGTAACTTGTGCTACTCAAGTGCGTGATAACTATCATCATGTCATTGATACTCATCTTGTGTTAACCAGTAATATATCAAGCTTGAATTGGACCGGATCGATATTCTATGATTTTGATCATCGTGCGCATCAACATATTAATGCTCTTAAAAATTGTTTATTTCTTATTAGACCTGATAAATATATCACTTATGCGAGTGATGTCGTCAATGCGAGTGCGTTAAATAATTATTTGAGCACGATATTTAGTTGATAAATAAATCACAACACTCAATCGAAAATATTTGTAATATTATTTAATTATTATTAAGTCAACGACGGTGAATTATGTAACCACATAACCGGACACTATTGTTGAGGTGCAAGTAAAAGCGGGGCGTCGTTATTCAGATTATTATTTACTACAACTTCAACATCAACGCCTTGTAATGCCTCATTAATTCCAATTTCATTAACTTCCATAACAGGATTATTAAAAATTGCATCTAAACCCATTAATATGGAGTGTTAACTTTTCTTTAATTTCATAATATTATAAAGTTAAACACTAAAGTGCGATCAAGTTAGTTATGAATTATTTTCCGATGCTTGAATATTTATTGATGCCTCATCGAGAACTAAAACTATACCACTAAAAATGACAATCGATGCCCCCAAAATAAATAAAGAAGGTGAGTGTAGAGTCTCAAAAATAAGGGAATAGCTCAAAGCAAAAATAACTTCAGAATAAAATAATATTGTCATTAAGTGAGAATTAATATACTTTACAGCAATAATAACGCCAGTTTGGATCCAAAAAAATAATAAGCCTATCAGGATCACATTAAATAAGTGCGTATTATAAAAGCTTTGTAATTGAATTGGATTTGATAACAAAATAGGAATAATAATTAAAGAAGCAATGAAAAAATAATAAAAAATTGTCAACAATCTATCGGTGTGTTTATCTTTTTCTAGCATGAGTACTGAAATGACCAAACAAATACAACTCAGAATGGCCCATAATAAACCTAAATAATCAAGATGAGTTGATTTTGGATTTAAAATAATCATTAAACCAATAAATGCAAATAAGGTAAGGTAAAATTTTTGTTTTGTGATGTTAGCCTGAAATAATATTTTCCTAAGTGGCAACACTACAAAAGGCGCCATGTTTAGAATAATATAAGCGAGAAATATTGAAATATGAGATAAACATAAAAATAAAAAAAAGATAGAGGCTAAGCTACTCACACTTCTAATTAATTGCCAGCGGCTAAACTGAGAGAATAGCGTTTTAATTTTATATTGTTTAACCCACAAAATACTGCTAATAATGATTAACCCGATTAAACTTTGCCAAAATAAAAGGGTGATATTTGATGTTCCACTTAAACTCACTTTTGTTATGATACCCATCCCAACATAAGAGAATGATATCGATAATACAATAATGACACCTTGAAATAATTTTTTGTGATATTTCATCACAGAAGCTCAATCATAGAGGCTTTTGCTGCTGTAGTTGAATTTAGCATAATGCCACCATCAATAACTAATTCCGTACCAGTGATAAAGCTTGATAAATCAGATGCAAAAAATAAAACTGCATTAGCAATATCAGCGGGTTCACCCATTTTACCCATGGGAATATTGTTTGCGATTATTTGTTTACGGTAATTTCTATTTTCATCGGTGCCTAATTCTTTATCCCACATAGCAGAATCAATTGCGGCGGGATGGATCACATTACAACGAATAGGGTATTGATTATTGGCCGCGTAAAGTGCGACTGATTTTGTGAGGTTGGTGATAGCCGCTTTTGATGCAGCATAAGCCGCACTGGCAGGCACGCCAACTAACGCGGATCTTGAACCAATATTGATAATGGTTCCCCCATTATTTTTCATTTGAGTCAGCGCAAATTGACAACCTAAAAATACACCATCAACATTGACAGCAAATACCTTTTGCCAATCACTTAACGCACAATTTTCAGGGTTTTGTAAACTCGGATCGGCATTAACAGGATATTCGATACCGGCATTATTGACTAATATATCAAGTGAGACATGATTGTTTTTAAAATATTGTTTGGCTTGTTGCCAATCTTCATATTTTTCTACGGAAAGTGGTAAATAATTACAATTAGGATGAAGCGAGTTTGCAATTTCATCACCTTTTTGTTGCGATCTTCTACCTGTGATCCAAACATTGGCGCCTTGTTCTAATAATTGTTGTGCGATTGCTTTTCCGATTGATTGAGTACCGCCAGTAATTAGACAGTTTTTATTTTTAAATTGTTGAAACATAATTGTTGTCACCTTAGTTATTGCTTTAGATTGTCTTCAATATTAGATTTAATTAAAGTTAATGTTGCTTCTACTATTTTGATATCAGTTTTTTTAATGCCTTTAAAAATATCGGGTCTAATTTTATCAGCGATTTTTAATATTTCTTTATAGATGGCCTTTCCATCAGATGTGAGCTGCAAACACTTTGCTCGACGATCAGACGGGGAAGTTTGTTTTTCAATGGTACCTTTTGCTTCCATTCGATCGAGTACTCTTGTTAAATTTTGACTATCGACTTCTAAACGATATGCGAGGTCGATTTGTGTAATTAATGGATGAGCGAATAAAATTAAGATGATTCGTCGCTCTAAGCCAACAAGATTTAAATCTTGGGTGAATTTTGTATATAATTTACGCCACATTAAAGCGCAATCACAAAGCAAAAATTCAATTCCTCTATCGTTAGCCATGTTTAACCTTTTAATAAACTTAATATATAATATATAGTGTATATAATAATCATTAACACCTATTAAGTCAATACATATTTTAAAGTCAAATTTCAGGGTGTTTAGCAAGACTGTATTATTAAAAAGATTTATTGCAATTCTCTACTATGGTAGACTCATGAGACAACTTAACAGGAGATAAGTAATGAAAGTAACAGCAATTTTAATGGCTATTTTTTTTATGTTTGCAATAACCCCCATTACAAATGCAAAAACAAAAGATGCGCTTGCTGATTTACCTTTTTCTGCTGTTAGACTAGCTGGCAACATGGTTTATCTTTCTGGTCAAGATGGCCTTAAACCCGGTACCTCAGAGATGCCACAAGGAATAACCGCTCAAACTCAACAAACCTTAGAAAATATTAAAGCAACGCTCAAACAATACCAATTAACCATGAATAACATTGTGTCTTGTACGGTTTATCTCAGTGATTTGAAAAATGATTTTCAAGACTTTAATAAAGTCTATGCAACATATTTTCCCCAACAAAAACCTACTCGTACTACAATAGGTGTTAATCAATTAGCTTTTAATGCAAAAGTTGAAATAAGTTGTATTGCGATAAATCAGTTATGACACTCTTCTAGCATATTAAAAGATAATTAGTACTAATAATAATATCTGAAAGAGAACTATCTTCTAGTTGGAAATAATATTTCACAAAACCATACAACCGACGATAAGATCTATCTCTCATTAACACCTTTATAAACTTCTGTGCCTAATACAGATGGATATTCTTGTTTTCTTTTTATGGGTATAAATCTAACAACAAATCCTTTTATAAATGAGATACTGATTGTAACTCATTTTTTCTACAAGCACTGTTTGATCATATGATTACTAAATTGAAAAATATTGCTACAAGATTATTTGCTTTTAATACAAATGGCATAGTACGAGCGACACCAGCAGGTTATGAAAATAACGGCAATAATGGAATAAGTGAGACTAAGAGGTATGAAACTATCAATAGTTGTTCAAGTGTAGAATCAAAATATTTTAGGGTTTTATTGAATGCGTGGTTTCAGCAAATGCTTTTATAACTAAGGGTATTTGATTTGAGGGAAGAACCTTTTTAAGTTGTGATTGCCGGATTAATATTTGAAACAATTTATTTTGTATAATAGGAAAATGGGCTGCGCTTTTATTATTAGTAATAATTTTTAAAGCGAGTGATGCGGCTACTTCACCTTGTTCTGTTGCAGAGGGTGCAATGGCTAAATAGCCACCTTCATCATAAAAAGATTCCGTTAACCCTATTAATGGGATCTTAGAATGGGTTAAAGTCCAAGTCATTAATTTATTTATATTAACGATATTATTTTTGTCTTTTATTCCAAAGTAGGTGCCAACAAGAATTATATCAGCATTTTTTTGGGCAGCTAAAATAGCTTTTTGCCATTGGTTATAATTCGAAACCAGTGCGACTGTGGTTAATTTATAAGGCGCCCAATTGTAATTTATTATTTGTTCTTTTTTTATCAATGCAGTTTTAGATTCATCAGAAATATAATAGATTCTTTTTGCTTTAGTAAATAACATAGGGATGATTTCTTTTATAGCATTTAATGAATAATCCTCGATGATACCGGTTACATTTTTGGCATCGGCATAGCCGTAATCCTCATAAGAATGATCAATTCCCGCAAAGACAATATGAATATTGGGTTGATTTACAAAATATTGAGCCGCTAAAATTTGGGCATAATCATCAACTGCGATAACAACATTAGGTCGCCATGAATTAATTAAGTGATTACTTTTTCGGTAGGAGTCATAGAGATCCGGTATTGTATGATATTTTTTAGTATTTAAATAGACTCGTCGAATCGTAATATAACCAACTTTATTTAATACGCGATCAATACCACGATCAACATCTCTTACCCAAGTCATGTTTTTATGATAACTCTGTAAAATTAAAATGCGTGGTTTATTGATACGCTGAAAAATAAGAAATCCAATAGTTATGAGAACAAAAATAAATGGCAAATATTTTGATTTTAATTTCATTTAAATAATCCTCAAATAATGCCAAAATGGAATAGTGAGGAGGAGTGCAAGCAAACGAAATCCAATAAAGCAAGCATTTAATAATAACATTTTCTTAGTATCGACTAAGTCATCAGCATTAACCAGTTCTTCAAAACATAAATAATAACTCGATTGATAAGGTAAAAACCAAGACTCCGTTGCGGTTAAAATAACAAAGGCTAATACCCAAAGACTAAAATCAACATGAGATGCAATAGGTGACAAAATTGCAAAAAGGAGTGCGGGTGCGGCAGCGGTGCCAAATAAAAAGCTACCCGCAATACCGATAAAATAAATAACAATAATGAATAAATAATCACTGATTAAAGCGAGCCGCCCAATACTACCAAGATAATGTAAAATCCAGGTGTCAATGCCAACATAATGCATGCCGCGCATAATCCCGATAATTCCACCTAAGTAAAATAAAAATGCCCAATTGATATTTTTTTTAAATTGTGAATTATCTAAAATTTTCATGGCAAGCAAGATATATAAAACGGCAAAGGCAATCCAAGGTGGTTGAATATGATGAAATGATGTCAACATAATTCCAATAGCGAGTAGAACAACACCTAATATTGAGGCCCACTCATGGATATTTAATGGACCTAAATCTCTTAATTGTTGATTAATTGTATTTGTGCAAATAATTGGTTGTTCATGCGTTTTAAAAAATAATCTTAATAAAATAAAAAAACCAACAACAAGAATAATTAAAACTAATATTGACGCAAAAAACCAAAATAGCCAACTAAAAACAAACTGAGTAGCTTGAGGTAACATACCATATAAAATGAAATTGCTTGATTTTCCAGTTAAGAAAATAACGGATAAATAAATACTCCCACCAAAACCCGCCATTGCGATACTATTAATCGCTACGGATTTTTTTGAAAATCCTGCAGCTTTAGCCATATCTTTTATTAAGGGGACCATCATACTAATACGACTACTTTGAGCAGTCATCACGGTTGATAATAATGCACCAATGATAAAGATTGCAAACTGAATAAAAAAAAGTCTCTTAGGTAAATGCTTTAAAAAAATAAGTGATATACGATAAAAAATACCAGAAGAGACAATAACGGCACCTAAACCAAATATACTTAAAGCCATAAAAAAACTGCCCGATGTATATCCCGATAAAATAATTTGTTTTGGTACTAACCCTAAAATCATGGAAGCAAGAATCACAAAAATAGCAGGGACATATTCAGGAACTAGGCGAAAAATCCACATCATTAACGCACAAACAAACACGACTGTAAAATTAACAAAAGACCAACTAAATTTAAATTTTAAACATAGAAAATAGAGAATGGCAGGGATAATAATTGCACTTAACCAACCAATAATTTTGTTCGTCGATAAGTTTTCTTCCATATACTAAATGCACTACAACGCTTGTTCGAATGTTATTATAACGAAAATAAAAGTATTATTAAACATTGGACATTTTGATAGATAGAGATTGTAAACATTGAATTTTAATTTTCATAAATAATGCGTTATTCTAAGCGATAAGTAAAAATGATATTTTACGACTGATCGAAAATAATTATTTAATATTATAGGCAAGGAAAGTAATTTTATGATAAGTATTGATGAGAAGCCAACATTTATTTCCTTAATATGTGGTGTGATTTTTATTTTAATTGTATTGGTTCTAAGTTATTTTGTTTTCACTCATTCGTCACTGACAAATTATAAAGATATTCCCTATGAAGAATTTTATCATTTAATCCAAACAGGAAAAATTAAACATGTTTTTGTCGGACAAAATTTTATGACAGCTTGTGAAAAAGAAAATAAACACGATTGTGTCAAAGTCTTGCTCGATGAAGAGGAAAAAATAAATTTAAAATCAAGCTTTAAGCAATATCAAGTTGAGGTGATAAACTCCACGGATAAAATTAAAACGCCAACACCGAGACTCTATCATTAAATTCTAAAACTCATTGAAAAGTCAACGAGTTATCACCCTATCTTTATAATAAAATCAGATACTTGACACTATTTATGCTTAAGTCTTACAATGGCGAGCTTATTCGTTGAGATCAAATATTTAGGAGCAATTTTTATGACCTTTGTGGTAGGAGAAGCTTGTATAAAATGCAAATTAACTGACTGTGTTGAAGTTTGTCCTGTCGATTGTTTTTATGAAGGTCCTAATTTTTTAGTCATTAATCCTGACGAATGCATTGATTGTGGATTATGTGAGCCAGAATGTCCGATAGAAGCAATTTATGCTGAAGATGATTTACCTGAAGCACAACAAGAATTTTTAGAGCTTAACGAACGTCTCGCTGAAAAATGGCCTAATATTACCGCCAAGAAAGAACCATTACCCGATGAGCAAGAATGGCGTAATGTTAAAGATAAAAGAAAATATCTGGAGGAGTAACATATCAGTTTAGTCGAAGAATCTGAACAGATATTATCTCAATCAGGTATATTATCTGAGTGTTTTAACCAGTTTACACCAAGACAACAACAAATTGATATGGCGAAAGCCGTTGCAGAATCTATTATTAACGAACATATGTTAATTTGTGAGGCTGGTACAGGGATTGGCAAAACGTTTGCTTATTTAATTCCTGCCTTATTAAGCAACAAGAAAGTTTTAATTTCTACCGGCACTAAAACCCTGCAAGATCAGCTTTATAGTAAAGATTTACCCTTTATATTAAAAAGTTTGGGTTTATCGTTACACACGGCTTTACTGAAAGGGCGTGGTAATTATCTTTGTCGACATCGTTTAGAATTAATAGATCAAGATCAAGTTTTATTTACACCCAGTACGTTAGCTGATTATCAGCGAGTTATAAAATGGCAAATTCAAACTGAAGATGGTGATATTTCAAAATCAATGCCTGCGGCAGAAAATTCTGTCATTTGGCCTTTAGTTACAAGTAATACTGAAAATTGCTTAGGCAAAGAATGTCATTATTTCGATCAATGCCATGTTGTGAACGCGAGACGTAAAGCGGCAGCAGCTCATGTTGTTGTTGTTAATCATCATTTATTTTTTGCTGATCAAATGCTGCGAGATACTGGTTTTGCTGAGATATTGCCTAAGTTTGATATTATTATTTTCGATGAAGCGCATCAATTACCTGAGATTGCTTCTCAGTTTTTAGGGACAAGTATTTCCAGTCGACAAATTGCAGATTGTATTAACGAATTAAAACAAGAATTAACTTTGCATGCGATTAAATCAAAGCTTATTGAAGATGCGATTACATTATTGCTAGAGCAAATTACTCGTATTAATCATTTATTAGGATCAAATAAATTTCGTGTTCCACTCTTATCACTCGATGAAAAATTAAAGCAAGATATTTTATTTTTATATGAAGAGTTTAAAAAATTAAGTTTACACTTAAGTGAATTACCTGATGAACTTAGTCCTAATCTAAATAATATTGTCGAACGATGTCATGATTATGCTTTGCGTTATTATCAAGTTTTCAATGCGCATGATGAAAATATGATTTATTGGTTTGAAAATTTTCAACGTTCATTTCGCTTAAATGCGACACCGATTTCTGTTGCTGATGAATTACAACAATACATTAATAATTCAACTGCAACGTGGATTTTTACTTCTGCAACCTTATCAACGAATGATGACTTTTCTTTTTATCAAGATAAAATGGGGTTAAAAGATGCAACCTTATTAAAATTAGATAGTCCATTTGATTATGCTAAACTAGCACGACTTTATATTCCCACCAATTTACCTGATCCTCGATCAAAGCAATTTATGATTAAATTTATGAATGCCGTCATTCCTGTATTAAAAGCGAGTATTGGACGTGCTTTTGTTTTGTTTACTAGTTTGCAGGCATTGCAAGAAGGCGCAGAAATATTACAACAACACATTGAATACCCCTTATTTATTCAGGGCACAATGTCTAAAAAAGAATTACTCGATGCCTATGTGCAAAGTGGTAATGGTGTCTTGTTAGGTAGTTATAGTTTTTGGGAAGGTGTTGATGTGCGCGGGGAAGCATTATCATGTGTCATTATCGATCGTTTACCTTTTGCTTCGCCGACTGATCCTGTATTACAAGCGCGCTTACAAAATTTAAAAAATAAAGGAAAAAATCCTTTTGCTGATTATCAAATTCCTGAAGCTGTGATTTCGTTTAAACAAGGCGTAGGAAGGTTAATACGTGATCACCAAGATAGAGGAATTATTATGATCGGTGATAATCGTTTTTTATATAATCAATACAGCAATTATTTTAAACAAGCTGTAAAAAATATTCCCATCATTCGTAAACTTGCTGACGTGCAAGCTTTTTTTGAGGAGATAAGTGCGTGTCAAGTTTAACTCTGTTAGCGTTAGAAACATCCACATTAGCTTGTAGTGTTGCATTATTATTTCAAAATAATATTTCTGAAAAAACAGTACGAAAACAAAATCAACATTCAGAACTCATTTTACCGATGATTGATGAACTCTTATCAAATCAAAAAATCGAAATACAAACTGTTGATGCCATTGTCTTTGGTTGTGGTCCCGGTAGTTTTACTGGGGTGCGCATTGCTTGTAGTGTGGCAAAAACAATTGCTTTTGCTATTAATAAACCTTTAATTGGTATTTCTACACTTGAATTATTAGCCATAACAGCTCATCGGATTTTTAAAGTAGAGCAAGTGTTAGCAACAATTGACGCTCGTATGGATCAAGTTTATTGGGGCACTTATCAATTAAATTCAGCTGGACAGATGGAACTTGTGGGTACAGAACAAGTTTCCCATCCAAATGAAATTATATTACCGAATAATAAATCGTGGCATGTCGTTGGCAGTGGTGTCGATCACTATAAAAACGCGTTTTGTAATAATCAAACTTTTATCTTATTACATGACCAATTACCAAATGCTTATGATTTAATAGAATTAGGACAAATTTATTATCAACAAGGTAAAATCATGAGTGCTAAGACAGCACAACCTAATTATGTGCGAAACAATATAACGTCTTAAGGATAACCGATGGAAAGACAAAATCTTAAAATATTACTCATGCAAATTCGAGATGACGAAGTGACGCAACAAGAAGAGTTAAATGCATTTATTCGCTTTGCAAAATTAGATGAAAGCCAGTTTGATATTCTAAATGTTTTTAAAACCCCCAATTTTGATGAGTCAATTTTTTCAACACAATATCATGCTTTATTCATTGGTGGTTCAAGTGATGCTTCAGTTTTAAAACCAGAAAAATATCCGTTTGTAGCTAGTTGTCGACGTTTAATTTCTTATTGTTATCAACAGAGTATTCCGGTATTCGCTTCATGTTTTGGTTTTCAAATTGCCGTGATGGAATTAGGCGGACAAGTTTCACTTGATAGAGATAATATGGAAATGGGTATTTATCCTGTTGAGTTAACCGCTAAAGCTAAAGAAGATTTATTATTTTATGATACACCGGATCCTTTTTATGCTGTTTCTGGACATCAAGAACGAGCGATTAACTTACCTGAAAATGTTACATTGCTCGCCAGTTCAAAACGCTGCCCATATCACGCAATAAAATTTAATGAAAAACCTTTTTATGCCTTTCAATTTCATCCCGAAGTGAATAGGCAAGATTTAATTAACCGTATTACCCGTTATGCTAATCGATATTTAAACTCTCAAGATGAATTACAACAGATTATCGCTAAGGCTCAATATGAAACTGATGAATCGAGTTTACTCGTAGAAAAATTTGTCGACAGGGTGTTATTACATAATAATTTTGTTCCAAATTATTTATCATGATAATATGAATAATCAATTTTTATAATAATGGTAGTGTGATGTTTAAAAAGTTAGTTCTTGTTGTTTTTATTGTGATTATTTCTTCAATTTCATTTGCTGATACCTGTCCAAGTGCCACGCAAATTATTGCCCCTGATTCAGCATTTGGCTATTATAAGGCCTCATTTGAAAACTATAATTGGACTTCACAATACCCACGTCCTTTTTATAAAAATGAGAAATTAGTGAATATCGGTGCTTATGGTCATTAATTAACACAGATAATTTTGAATACGCATTATGATAATAATGAAAATAGTCTGTCAAAAAAACAAATAAGAAATGTCCAAATAGCGGCCTTTAATAGTAATCCTGATGCCCAATTATTAATGGGGTATTTTTATTTAAATGGAAAATATGGATTTCCAATCAATAAGCATAAAGCCTTACAATGGTTTTTAAAGTCAGCTAAAAGTGGAAATGAAATCGCACAATATCAAGCTTATAAAGCTTATTTTTACGGTAAGGGAACAAACCTTGATAAACATGAAGCTCAATATTGGTTAACAAAATCAGCCAACTCAGGTTATGTTAAATCACAAATGATATTAGCCAATCATTATCATGACGGCGCATGGTTAGAAAAAAATAATCGACAATCATTTTATTGGTATAAAAAAGCCGCATTACAAGGAAATCCCGAAGCGCAAAATAATATTGGTGCATTCTATGCTAATGGTTTTGGTGTTACGCAAAATAATCAGAAAGCAATCCGATGGTTAAATAAAGCGATTAAAAATGGTAACATTCATGCTTTAAGTAACTTATCGATTTTATATTTTAAAGGCCAAGGTATTAAAGCTAATAATTTAAAAGGGTTAGCCTTATTAAAAAAAGCGGCATTAAAAAATGATAAATTTTCACAATTGAGATTAGGACAAATTTATATGCAAGGACGTTATGGCGTGAAAGTTGATTATGAAAAAGCTAATTATTGGTTACAAAAAGCCGCAAATAATGGGCAGGGTGAAGCAATGGCATATTTATCTGTTATGTATTACCAAGGTTTTGGTGTAAAACAAAATAATTTAAAAGCTTATTATTATATTAACTTAAGTGAAGCCTATGGTTATAAAGATACAGCAAAGATTAAATCGGTGATTAAAAAACAATTAAATCAACAACAAATTGAACAGGTTAAACAACTATTATTAAAAGCCATTCCAGATAAACGCTTTGCTATTTCTTAATCGCTAAATTCCATTTGTATTGCATCATATAAGTAATATCGATAGCTCGGAGTGGATTACATAAATAATAACCTTGGCCAAACTGACAACCTAATTTTTGCATATTTTCTAAATCACGTTCATTTTCTATTCCGGTAGCAATTAATTTAATACCATTTGTTATGCAATGTTTGATGATCCCATCAACCGCATTTTTAACTTCTGGATTACTTTCACATTGACTTGCCATGGACAAATCTAGTTTTAAAAATTTAATTAAACCTTGTTTGGTATAGTTTCTAACATAAGAAAGATCGGTGACGCCCTCTATACAAGTTTGAACACCATAATCATGCAACGCAATTAATTGCTGTTCCACTAATTTGACATGATTCGCTATTTGATTTTGATTAACTTCAAAAGTGAGCGCTGTTTTACTCAAACCTGTTTTTTGCAAAATATTATTTATCATATTAATAAGATTTGCTTCTTGCAATTGAGAATCGGCAAGTTTAATCAATAATTTTTGAGGAATATCACTGGCTATAAACCAATTTAAAAAATCGTGTGTGGCTTCTTCTATGATCCAATCCCCAATTTTTATCATCACGCCAGACTCATCCGCTATAGGAATAAATTCTTTAGGACCAATAATATCCAAAGTAGGATGATTCCAACGTAACAACGATTCAAAGCCAATGATTTTTTTAGTTTCTAAACTAAAAATAGGCTGATAGCGCAAATAAAAATCTTTAGCCTGGAGCGCATCTTCTAAATCTTTTATGATTTTCTTGCGTTGTAAATTATTTTGATGATGTTGATTATTAAAAAATTGAAAACTATTATCTTCAGTTTGCTTCGCTAAATACAAAGCAATATCCGCATGTTTAATTAGAGTGCTAGCATCTAGGCAATCACTTGGATAATGTGCGATACCGATATTTATTTTTAATAATATTCTATTCCCTGCAAGCGAAAGCGGTTTTGTTGATAGTTCAACTATTCGATTTGCTATATCCGTTATGGCTTTCAAGTCCTCACTCAATACCGCAAATTTATTGTCACCTAAAAAATAGATATGATCGTCGCGATGAATTTCATTGCGGATCCGAGAAATCATAACACGCGTAATAAAAGTTGAAATTTTATTACCTAACATAAATTTTATATGATTAAAATCGGTTAGCTCAATTAACAACAAAGATAAGGTTAAGCTATTATCTCTAGCATGAATTATCTTGGTTTGAACATCCGATAAAAATTGGTTATCCATTTTTAGCACCTCATTTAAGTGACTAAACACAGTAGGCTGATAGTGGGGTATGTTATTATAGATATTTTCGGCCATTAATTTATCAAGCAAATGATTAATGGATGATTTTTTTAGCCCTGTTACATCAATGCTAGCTATTTTTCCAAATTGCATCATGGCAAGCGTTTGACTTCGATTATTAGGGTAAGAAATTAATATCATGGGAATATTTAATATTCTAATTTCATCAATTAAAAGTTTCATCTCACTATTTAAAATACTTAAATCAATAATAACACAATGTGGTTTGTATTGTTTGAGTTGATGTTGTGAAATAATTATTGAAGAGGCAAATTTTATTTGATGCGTGAGTATTTGGCTTGCAAAACTATCACGCAATTTATACTCAATAAATTGATTATTACACATTATAAGCAATTTAATGCGTTGATGTTCCTTCATCGTTACCTCTTTTGAAACCAATCAGATTAAATTTGTGGATCGATTTCAATATATTATTTGTGTGATTATGGAATGATTTATCTACAGTATAGATCAAATGTGTGAATTTTATTTGAGCACAAAATAAGTAATAGTGATTAAAATTTCAAGGATTTATTGCATTCTATTAAGATAATATCTATTGAGTAAAATAGTCTTATTTTTGTACTGAAGATTCTGTGTATTCAAGATGAAAATATTAAAGTTCAATAGATTAAATAAAGGGGAATTTTCATTCCCCTTATTTGTTTGTCTTATCCAATATAACCTTTAGTTTGCGCCCGATAAAGTCGCGCGTTTAAATGTCGACGAATATCAATTAAATGATTCGCTTGATTAGCGCGATTTACATCTTTTTGATAATTTAGATCTTTAGGATAATAATAGCCATCAGCATGCTGATAAATTTTCCTAAAGCTTACCAATGAAGAAATTTGATCATTTAAACTATTAATTTCATTTTGTAAATTTGCGATACGTTGATGGATATATGCGCCTCGTTGATATTCTGAGGCAAAATTATAATAGATGCCTTGTGGACATTCACTACTTGGATAAGCTTTGCCTGCTTTTCCTAAAGAAAATCCTGTTTCAGAATTTTGACAAAATTGATTTGCACCTTGTTTATAACCACTGGCAAAACGACGATAATAATTTTCTGGGCAAACATGAGGTAGAGTTTGTCCTTTTGCTGCAATTAACCGACCATTTTCTGCAGTACAATAATTTTTTATTCCTGATAACCAGCCTGATTTATACTGGGAAAGTGATAAATTTAAGCCATTAGTTTGACAAAAATTTTGTCGACCATCGATAGCTGTGCTTGCTAAGCCTTGATTGCCATCAGTGATCCCAAGCGAGCGAGTAGGATGACAAAAACGTGCGATCCCTTTTTTCCAGCCACTTCGGTATTCGTTCACATCTACTTTTAAATGAAATTTAGAGCAGTCTGCAATCGCATTGCTTAAATCACGTTGGTTACGACCCTGTGAACCATCCTTTAACCCCATTTGTGACCAATTCATTTGTTGGCATTGTGTTGCAGATAAATGCGGCATGCAGGCAGCAAGAAAAAATCCAGTACTAAATAAAGTTGCTACTTTTGAAATAACTTTAATCATGTCCCCTCCAGTGATGTCAGTATTTGGAATGGCGACTATAGTTTAATGTTAATAATTATTCAATCCTAAATAAATTGAATAGAATTACACAGTCGAAATACTTTTTACTTTTAGTTATAAACTAAAACTTTTCAGCATTCGCTTTAAACCAATGTTTTGCATAATTATCAGGAATATCATCCAGTAACAATTGTCCGGGTTGCAAAAATTCATAGATTTCATCGTAATTTAATACTGTTGCGTGATCAATTCGTCGATGGATATGTGATGGATATAAATGTTCTAAATTATTAATGCCCGCCGCGCCCAATACATCTTTAAAACTTTCGATTGTTTCTTTATGAAAATTAGCGACATGGGGTGCTTTTTTATCGATATCTAATGCGAAATAAAGTTTAGGATCTTGCGTTGCCACTCCTGTTGGGCAAGTGTTGGTGTTGCAGCGTCTAGATTGCACACAACCAAGTGAAAACAACATGCCGCGCGCGCTGTTACACATATCCGCACCTAAAGCCATTTTAGAAACCATATCAAAACCAGAAATAATTTTTCCGCTACAAATTAATTTGATATGTTTTTTTAGATCACATCCTACTAAAGCATTATAAGCAAATACTAAACCTTCATCTAATGGCGTGCCAATAAAATCTGTAAATTCCACAGGGGCTGCGCCAGTTCCACCTTCTGCACCATCGATAGTAATAAAATCAGGATAAATCTTTTTCTCTACCATTGATTTACAAATTCCTAGAAATTCAGATTTATTACCGATACATAACTTAAAACCAACAGGTTTACCGCCACATAAATCTCTTAATTCTTGCACAAAATCAATTAAACCATTTGGTGTTGAAAAATGTTCGAAGGCGGGTGGTGAGACGGCATCTTTATAGGGTTCTAGGCCACGAATTTTTGCAATTTCTTCGGTTACTTTAACCGCTGGCAAAATACCCCCATGAGCGGGTTTTGCTCCTTGAGATAATTTAATTTCAATCATTTTGACAGCAGGGTGACGAGATTTCTTTTTAAATTCTTCTGGATCGAATTTTCCATCTTTGGTGCGACAACCAAAACAAGCTGTGCCTACCTGCCAAATGACATCACCACCTTCTTGCAAATGATAGGGGCTTAAACCACCTTCGCCTGTATTGTGAGCGAAATTACCAATTTTAGCACCTCGGTTTAATGCGCGAATCGCATTTTTACTTAATGCACCAAAACTCATGGCTGAAATATTGAGTCGCGAAGCATTATAGGGTTGAGTGCATTGAGGACCACCTACTGTAATTCTTGTGACACTTTCATCAGGCTTACAAGGTGCTAAAGAATGGTGAATCGACTCAAAACCATCTTCAAAAACATCCCGCAGTGTGCCAAAGGGAAGAGTATCTAATTTTCCTTGAGCACGAGAATAAACCATTTGTCGTTCTTCTTTACTAAAGGGTTTGCCACCAGTTTCAGTCTCAATAAAATATTGTTGGATTTGTGGTCTTATAGCAAGCAGCATATATCGAAAGTGACCAATGATAGGATAATTGCGTAAAATATTTTTAGTCCGTTGGAAAATATCATAGAAACCTAACAGTGCGAGAGGTACTGCAATAATAAAAAGAAACAAAAATGGAAGCCAAAGAAAACTGAGTAAGATAATCAAGGCAAAAACGATAACAGTCGTCACATAAAAAGTAGTTCGGTACATATAAAACTCCTGGTTTTATAATATTTACATCATATTAGGATAATACAAAAAATCTTTGAGAACCATGAATCAATTTAATTTAAATCGAGTTAATTTTAGATCAATTGTATTTGGTTTGTTATACCGTTTTGTGATGACCGATTGCCTCTCGCAATTTCATGTACTTCAAGGGTATAATAAGCCGTCTGGAGATTTTGAGGTGAATAAATGAAGAAGACATTAAAAACGATAGCTAGCGTGATTTTAGCCAGTTTTATTACTTTTACTTATGCTAATAATCAAATTAGTTTGTCTGTTAATCCCTCTACCAATTTGTTTTCAGTTATCACTTTAAAACATCATGATAAATTAATTTTACGCAACCCATTATTTTTCCCTGTTTCACTTATATGCGATGTAAATTCATCGACAAAGCCATTAATTGATTTAATGATTAATTCTAATGATGGTAGAGATAAACTCACAACACAATCCGTCGGTTTTGCCACAATACCAGTCTTAAAGTCTCATTTTCAACTTGCTGCAAGTGATAAAATCAATCTTTATTTAATCGGACATGGCGTCGTTAATATCGTCTCAGATAATAAGGGTAGCTTAACTTTCTACTGTAAAATGCAATAAATACAATCAGTTATTATTACATAGGGAATTCCCATCAACGATCGAATTTTTGGTCTAAACTTATAGTTAGAGAAGTGTTTTAGCTGATGGGGATGTTATGAAACAGCCACTACAAACGAACTATGTTAGAGAAACTAAAGAATGCGATCCAACTGAATTGCTCTCTAATAATATGTTATTTCAAAATGCGATAACGCAAGCTATTAAACGTGCTGAGCGTTATAAAAGAATAAATTCGTTATTATTAATTCAAGTTGATCAAATTACTGTGAATAAAGGTAAATTTGATAACTATATAAATGACATGTTAATTCATAAAATAATTCAACGGATCGAATCTCATACTAGAACAAATGATGCAATCTTCTGCTTAGGTGATAATAAATTTGCTGTTGTTTTAGATGAAATTTCAGAATTATTTGATGCCGGTATTTTGGCTCGTCGAGTTTTACACGTGTTATCTCCGACTTATCACATTGATGATAGAGAGATTGATATTGTGTTATCTATTGGTATTGCCTGTAATCCCTATGATGGTAATAATATTATTGATTTGTTTAATAATGTTCATTTAGCGCTACATCGGGCAAAGAAAACAAAAAAACGTTACAGTTATTACGATCTTGAAGTTGATAAAGAAGTCGAACATCGCTTCCAAATTGTCACAGATTTAAAACAGGCTTTTGAGAAAGAACAATTTAATTTACGCTATCAACCTATATATAATTTAACCGATCATACGATTTTTGGATTAGAATCATTATTACGTTGGGATCATCCATCATTAGACATTATTGGCCCCACAGAATTTATTCCGATAGCTGAAAAAACACAGTTAATTGTCCCTATTGGCGCGTGGATTTTAAAAACAGCCTGTCAAGAATTTCGCTTATGGCAACATATGACAAATAATAAATTATCATTATTTGTCAAAGTTTCAACGAAACAAATAGAGAATAATCATTTCATTGAAGAAATTTGTGAAATTTTAGATGATAATTTTATTCCTCATAATTTATTAGTAGTTGAAATTACCGAGAGCATTATCAATGAAAATCCTAAAGCAGTCGAAGATTTTATTAATACCTTACATCATAATAAAATTAGAGTTTGTTTAGAGGGATTTGGACGAGGTAATTCAAGCTTTGATTATTTAAACAAAAATATGATAGATATCATTAAACTTGATCAAAAATTAATTCGAAATATTGCCAAAGACGAAAATGATCAGCCATTGGTGAAAGCGTTATTTGCTATGTCTAAACAATTAAACATTGATATTATTGCGCCTGGGCTAGAAACTAAAAATCAACTTACTTGTGTCAAAGATTCTGGTTTTAATTTTGGTCAAGGCTACATTCTTGATACTCCATTGAAGCCTGATGATGTCAGTGATAAATTGAAACAAATGCAAGGTATAAAACGCAATTAACTATCCGCAATTAATGATTAATACATCACACATCGCGTGATGTAGAACACTATTTGCAGTTGCGCCTAACAATTTAGATTTTCCATGTCGTCCATGATTACCTAAAATAATTAAATCAACTTCGAGCATTTTAGCTTTGGCCATAATCTCTATTTTGGGCGCGCCAAGACTGACATGTAAATCATCACTTGGGATATGATAATCATGCCCAATCATTTTTAATTGTTTTTCAGCTTCTTCAGTTACTTTACCTTCGACATCGACTAACTCGAGAAAACGATAAAAATATTCAGGATGCTTTTCTAGCACATGAAGTAATGATGTTCGTGCTTGATATAATTTTGCTAATGACATGGCTTTATCGATAAGTGCTGGACTTTTAAGGCTTAAGTCGGTAGCAAATAAAATATGCTGGTAAATAGGCATACTTCTCTCCTTAGACTAATATTTTGCGGTGCAATATCAATTAGTCTAACGAGAGGTTTTGTAAAAAGCTACTTTTTTTTTGGCTAATTAGGCAACAAAAAATATGCATCCTATAAGGAATGGAATAGTAAAAGAAGAAGTAACAAACAACTTCACCATCACCTACTGCTTTTAGAAAACAATCAATTTTATTTTAATAAAACTAAAAAAGACTTAATTGAGTTGAAGAATTATTTTCGGGTGATTTTTGTAGAAAGCCAACACCTAATCCTAACAAGCGAATAGGGTGGGGATGTCTACTGTAACCTTTTTGAAATAAACGCTGGAATAATAGTAAATCAATAGTTGAACATTGTTCAGTGACTGTTGTTGTTTGAAAGTCATCAAATTTTATTTTGACAAAATTATTTTTAATTAATTTATCTTGATGAGAATGTAAACGCGCATCTAATTCTTCAAACAAAGTCACAATTTTTTCAGCAATATCTGACATGTCAGAAATATCTTCAGCATAAGTATGTTCGACACTTAAACTTTTTCTTGTCCGATAACTTTGCACTTCACGCTCATCAATTCCTCTTGCTAACTCATACAAAACTTGTCCAAATCGTCCAAAGTGATGAATTAAAATATCATGGGGAATTTGTTGAATATCACCGCAATGATATAAACCTAAATTATGAAGTTTAGACTTTGTCACTTTGCCCACACCGAAAATTTTCTCAACGGGAAGTTCATAAACAAATGCGGCTATTTTATCAGGCGGAATGACAAATTGGCCATTAGGCTTATGCCAATCACTTGCAATTTTTGCTAAAAATTTATTAGGGGCAATGCCCGCAGATGCGGTGAGTTGTCGTTCTTTTTGAATTTTATCGCGTATCGATTTTGCAATATAAGTTGCACTACCTTGAAATTGAAGTTGGTGCGAAACATCTAAAAAAGCTTCATCTAAGGACAGCGGTTCAATAATATCTGTATATTCATAAAATATTTTTTTTATTTTTTCAGATTCTTGTTTATATTTTTGCATGTTAGGATAAATAATTTTTAAATTTGGACATAAAGTTAACGCGTAAGCGGAGGCCATTGCTGAACGCACGCCATATTGTCGGGCTTTATAATTACAGGTGCAAATAACTCCGCGTCGTTCGGCTTGACCACCAACCGCTAATGGTATTTCTTGTAGCGTTGGATCATCACGCATTTCAATTGCAGCGTAAAAGCAATCCATATCGATGTGAATAATTTTTCGAGTGGTTAGTTTATTCATCTTGTTTTATTTTTTTCTTTTTGCCAGATTGATGACGAGCACGGCGTTCAATATCAATGTATCGATCGGTAATAGCACTAGAACCATGCCCGGCATCATCCCGCACATGTTCACGAGGTCGAATTTTTACATCATCTGAAATGCCAGTGTGTCTCAGCCAATGAACAGTTGCACTACTTAATTGATTGGCTTCATCTTGAAAATTATCTGCAATTAAACGTTGTATTGTTTCATCAAAACATTTTTGTACGATATTAGTAATTTGACGAGTGCTCGCGATATTTTTATCACCTTTCAAGGTCGGAATTAAAGGATTTTTTTCAGCAATAAGTGGGTAAGGTGTTAAACCTCGACTTTTACGATAACGTTTTAGAGCGTTTAGCATAGCATCGCTTACGACTATCGTTCGCATTTTATTCCCTTTACCAACCGTTTTAAACCACCATAATCCATCTTGATCTTGAAAAAAATCACCCATAGTGGGTCGCCATCTTGTCGAGGCAACCAGTTCAGAAATTCGCAAATACATCGCGTAAAGCGCATTCATAATAAACAGAGTGCGCTCATGTATTTCAGGATTACTATTAGCCATGATTTCGGCTGTCTCAATAACATAAGACCATTGTAATGAAGATAAACGTCTAATTACGCGGGTATCTTGTTGTTGACGGATATATTTTGATTTTTGTCGTATTTGACTCACTGGATTAGTGTTGATTAATTCTTCTTGTGATAAAAAAGTATAAAAACTACTGAGTATCGAAAAAATGACTTGGACGGCTTTTTCTGATAATTGATAATGCGTGCTTTGTTGTTTTGATAAAACAAAAGGACGCCACTCAGGATGAGGTTGCCTTTCACCTTGATGGGTTATAAATCGCGAAACATTTTTTGGACCAATCCAAGATGTCGGTGGTGATTGACAAAATTCGATAAAGGCTTCAATGTTTTCTCGTTTTAGCGCTAAAATGGACGTTTTATTGATCATCCACGCCCAATGTAATAAGCGTTCTAATTCACGACGATAGGCACGAAACGTGGCATCACTGCCGCGGTAACTATACAAAAATTGATATGCTGCTAAAAATTCTGCTTGATAGGGTTTAGCATTCTCTGGGATTTGGTTAGGTTCTTTTTCAAAATAGCGTAAATTATCAAATAAAGGATTAGGATTATCGACTTGATTCGCCATCATGACCGCCAATTAATTATCAACATGTATTGAAGAATTTGAGTATTATAAATAATGATTGCGATGAATGTCCATAAAGGATAAGATAGCCATCGATTTATTTATTGGGATTTGTGATGGTTGAAAGTGTTGATTTTACGTTAATTGCTAAAAATTTATTAAGCGGTTTGTGGGAATATTCCAAAGAACGCAATGCAGTCATTAAATATTTAGGCAATAACAAACAATTGGCAGAGTTAGGTGTGATTGTTGATGATAACAATCTTCATCCTGTTTTCAAACAAAATGTTCTCGATTTATTAGGAAAAGGTGTCTTAGATGGTGTTGTCGGTCCTTTTGGTGATGATGACATTTTTTACGGCACCGATTACGATGATGAAACCAGTTATTTCATCGAGATGGAAGAGCTAACCGATAAACAATTAGCCGCTTTACAAAAAGTCGCCGACATTGAATTCGTCGCACCAGATGAATAATTACTGCTTAAAGTTTTTACTGTTTGACATGCATTTTAATAATTGACGCGTAATTTCTCGACCGCGATTAATTTCTGCACTCGTTGCATCACCTTCATCAATATTTCGCATATCACGAGCTAATGATTTCATTTCACCTTGAAAACCTTGCATGCAGGTAAAATCTTTACACGCACATAATCCATCAGTAATACTTTGCATTCTATCTAGCACACCATCAATGGAGTGGCGATTTTTGTGATAAAAATAAAAACCAATTGCCGCTGCAATTACTATAATAAGCACAATCAATCCTCGATTCATGTTGTTATCCCAATAATAATGAGCAATGTAATGAGTTTATCGTGTTTAATGAATTGAGGCAAAATCAATTTATTTCTTCAAACGTTTTAATATTAAATTGTTTGAGATGATCTAAATAACTTTTCAAGGAAACTAATCCGACACAGGGCATGGCGCCGATTAAATCAATTTCATTTCGACATAATTGTTTTGCTAAAATAACGGCAGGAATTGTTGGAATATAAGGACCATCACCGTCTAACCCCAAAATATACCAGGTAATTTGCTTTGCTTGGTTGTTTTGATCTAACCCCTGTAAAACCATATGCATGCCACCATCATCTGAACCAAAGCGATCAAAGTAATGGCTTAATCTCAGCAAAAATTTAGCATGCTTTACTAAATTGATAGGCATTTTATAGCGCACTAAATAAGATAAAAAAGTCATACCAAGATGAATAATATTATTTTCCATGCCCGCAGAAAAATGTATTTTTTTAATATTAAAATGATGAGGTAATAAATCTAAATCTGGAATATCACAATTTGCCATCCAACGGTTACCAAGAATAGGATATGTTTGGCGATAATTATCTTGCCAGCCATAACGTGAAAAATGATCTCCTGGGATCATTTTTAATGGTTGACCAAGATAACTTAACATGGCTTTCGTTGTTGCTAAGCCGCGTTCTGCGCGTTGGCCTGGTGAAATACCATAGCGCAATGATTCGATACTTGAAAAATGCGATTGAAAATGTTCGACTACCGCTGAAGATAATCCCGGCACCGTACTCGCGCCACTAATCACGACACAATTTTTAGCTTTAGCCTCATCGTTGAGTTTAATAATTTCATTAACAAATTCACGACCATCAGATAAATCAATATAATGAATACCGTATTTAATACATGTTTTTGCGACAGAAAAATCACATAATTGAAAAGGACCACAAGTGTTAATAACAACAAAAGGACGTAATAAATTAAGCTGATTATCTAAATCTTGCTTTAAATCAAATACCGCAATGTCACTATTTTTAATTTTTTTTTGTAATTCGAGAAGTTTATCTTGATGACGCCCCGCTAAAATAAGCGGGATTGCATCATCGGCTAACAAGGTGGCAATTCGTTTTCCAAAGTTTCCCGTACTGCCTAAAATTAAAACTTGTTTACTCATCGTAAAGTGATTTTAATGCAGGATGAAAACTCGTGGGATTAAATTCAATAATATTATATTTTGCCATGCCCATTTTTTGAAATGGATCATCTGCTAGCATCGCTTCAAATTCAGCTTTGGACGTTGTAACGGGAATAATCACACCGCCTGTGGGGGGATTTTGCCGACCACTCATTAGCAATTTTTTCTCAGCAAACAATTGATGAAGAAAATCAAGATGTGCTTGGCGATGCGCATCCACTTCTTCTAAGGGTTTTTGGTAAGTAGAAATAGCAATTAACATTTCAAGTCCTCCTAACATAAACAATTAGAATACCAATATTGAAAATGGCAGGCAACTTAATTGAATGCTTTATTTATTTTACATTTTACTTCTCGTCAAGTGTTTACCCTTTAGGTTAGTGTTGTCTTAAATGAAATCAACGAAATTCTTTTTTACGACTTGTATGATAACATTCGGGTTCCAATTTATTTTTATTATCAAGATAATAATCATCTAAATTCACTTCATCGTTATAATTTGGACTAAACGAATGTGTGGCTTCTTCAAAGGTACCATAGTTAGGTTTATTATTGCGATTGTTGTCCGTTTCTTTTTGATTTTGATTATTTTTTTTTCGAGGAAAAAATGTAAAAGTGCCATAGTTTGCAATAGTCTGATCTTGTTCTTCTTTCATAATATTATTCCGACTATATTATAGTATTTCATAACATTGTATTATGGGACAATGCATTTAAATAGCTGCATTTTACGCACTATATGCACAGTAAAAATATTCAATGTGTTCAGTTTCAGCGGCTTAATGTTGATAGCTTTTATTGATTGCATATTTAAAGAGAAAATAGTTATAAAAGCTGAAATGTTATTTCAATGACTGAGTTGATTTTATTAAGGTTCAAATTAAATAATTCTTAAATTTATTCCAATTGCCTTATCAATATTTTTTTATCTCAAGCACGCTCTGCTTTGCATCTGATGATAATTACGGTATATTGAATAAAAAATTAAGTAAGGATATTGATGAAACATATTACTATTTTTGTTGTAATTATAATTCCACTTTTATTCAGTTTAAGCTCTTGTATCACTCCTCAGCCAAATCACATCACAAATATCTGCAGTATCTTCAAACAATATCCAAAGTGGTATTGGGCAACTGAAAAAGTCGCAGAAAAATGGCGTGTCCCCATCGCAGTGCAAATGGCCATCGTATATCAAGAGTCGCGTTTTCAAGGTGGTGTTAGACCACCGCGTGAAAAATTATTATGGATAATTCCATGGGTAAGACCGACTTCTGCTTATGGTTATTCCCAAGCCCTGGATGGCACTTGGTCTCGTTATAAGCGTGATACTGGTAATAGTGGAGCAAGCAGAAGCAATTTTGCCGATGCGGTTGATTTTATCGGTTGGTATTCAGCACGCGCTCATTATCGACTTGGTTTATCACGTGCGGATGCGTTTCGCTTATATCTTGCCTATCATGAAGGTTTAGGCGGGTATCAACAAGGCACCTATCGACGAAATCCAAATTTAATTCGTTATGCAAAACGTGTTGCCCTCAGGGCGGATATTTATCAAACACAATTAAATCGTTGCCGATCGTCTTTGTCTGAAAAACATTGGTGGCATTTTTGGTAAACAAGGAAGGTAAGATGAAAACACAAGATTTTTTTTCAATGTATCGATTAATGGGATGCCATTTATTATCACGTGCTATCTATGTCGCGGCTGAATTAAAAGTTGCTGACTATTTAACAGATAGCGATAGAACCGCCAAAGAATTAGCGGCATTAATAGAAGGCCCCATTCATGAAAATAATTTATATCGTCTTTTACGCTATTTAGCAGCAAATGATATTTTTACCCTAAAAGAAAATGGCCAATTTCACTTAAATGAACTTGCAACATGTTTGCTTAGTCGTGAAAAAGGTGGCGCTGGTGAATTATATTGCGCTGAAAGTTTTGCTCGTTGGCAAGCTGTCGGTAACTTAATTCATAGTATCCGTCAGGGTGGCGCAGGTTTTGACCCTTTATTTCAAGGTAAAGATTATTTTTCTTTTGTCAATGATGATGCAAACGAAAATAAACGTTTTGGTCATGCGATGGAAGCTTTTTCAGAAATCGAAAATGCAACCATTGCCAAAAATATTGATTTTAGTCAATTTAAAAAAGTAATGGATATCGGTGGTTGTAAAGGTGGTTTGCTCGCTGCTATTTTAACAGAACACTTCAACCTTTCGGGCATTTTATTTGACCAGCCTGAAATTGTGAAACAACCCGATGATCTTATTCGTGCAAATGTGTTAGCGAGATGTGAAGTATTACCGGGTGATTTTTTCACGTCTATTCCAAAAACAACTGCTGATTTAGTGATTTTAAAACGAGTCCTTCATGATTGGAATGATGAAAAATGCCTAATCATATTAAAAAATCTGTTAGCCAGTATTTCACCTAACACGAAAGTTTATGTCATCGATATGATTATTGGTCACGAAAATTCTGATTTAAAAAGAGCAACACAAGATGATATTTGGTGGCTCACTTTATGTGATGGCATGGAAAGAGATAAAAATGAAGCGCTTTCAATTTATCAACAATCAGGGTTTAAACTCAATAAAATAATACCACTCGAGACTGGGCAATGTATTGCAGAATTACAAGCATAATCAACTAAATCTATAGTTAAACGTGGAAATAGATTATGAGAAAGTTTAAAACGAGACTGTGCGAGTTATTAAATATTTCTGTTCCTATTATCCAAGCTCCATTAGGTGTAGCGGTCACACCGGTTTTTGCTAGTACGTTTGCAAATCATGGTGCACTAGGGAGGCACAGTCGCCATTGAAAAATGTACTTGGTTAATCGATGATACTTTACAATTAACTAATCAAAGTGTCGCAGCTAATTTAATTTTAGAATGGGATCAACATGAACGAGTCGATCTTTAGTTAAAATTATTAATTCATAATATTCACAATTTGCTGTCTACCAGATATACACAGTATATGTTTTTAGCTACGTATAAATAATTAAATGTTAAGTTATGACTGTAATCGTATTAAAATATTCAAAGATCTTCATCTAATAAAGGGCAGTGACATGAAAAAAGCGTTATTAATTTTGCTTGTGATTATTGCTGCGATATTTCTTGGTATGTGGATCCAATTTACTTTTCATCAATCAAATGAATATACCATTACAGCTAAAAGCGTAACCGCTGAAAAAAAATAAAATATTGGGTAGCGCGCCCATGGATCCCAATTATCGGCGTAACAAACCAGGAAAATCGCCCATGGGAATGGATTTAGTTCCAGTTTATGAAGGCACTAAAAATCTGCAAGAAGATTCCACAATAAAAATTTCACCTACTGTTGTTAATAACATTGGAGTGAAAATTGCTGAAGTTAAAGAAATAACCTTACCTCGTCTTATCCACACAGTGGGCTACGTTAGTGTTGATGAAAACAATATTTATCATGTTCACAGTTTACTATCTGGCTGGGTAAAACAATTAAATGTGAGAACAACAGGTCAACAAGTCAAAGCAGGACAAGTCCTTTATGCCATTTATTCACATGAACTTATCAATGCCGAAGAAGAATATCTTCTTGCGTTAAAAGACAGTAATAAAATTATAGTAGATGCTGCAAGTAAAAAATTACAAGCTTTAGGTATGTCGCAAAATCAAATCGACTTAGTTAAAAAAAATAAACAAGCACTTCAACTCGTCAATATTTATGCAAAAACAGATGGCATTATTTCTGACTTATCAATCCGTGATGGCATGTATTTAACACCCGATAAAAAAATCATGACTATTGAAAATCTTTCGCAAATTTGGATTTTAGCAGATGTGTTTGAACGCCAAGCAACGTGGTTTAAAGAGGGGGATAATGCCAAGGCTAGTTTGGATGCGTATCCCGGGAAAATTTGGGCCGGACAAGTTGAATTTATTTATCCTACACTCGATCAAAAAACGCGAAGTTTAAAAGTTCGTTTAGTATTTCCAAACCCTGACTTGAGTTTAAAACCTAATATGTTTGCCAATATTACGATATTTGGTAAACCAATTAAAAATACACTCGTTATTCCGACTGCTGCGTTAATACGAACCGGTGAGGGTGATCGTGTCATCATCGCAAAAGGCGACGGGAAGTTTTTAGCCCAAGATGTGACGGTTGGAATTGAATCAGGTCAATATTTTCAAATCACCCAAGGTTTAAAGTTAGGCGATAAAGTGGTGACGAGTGCGCAATTTTTAATTGACAGCGAAGCTAGTAGCCATGCAAGTTTAACGAGAATGGATAATAAAACGTCTAATAAATCGAGTAATAAACCTGATGAATTAGTGGGAAGAGGTAAAGTCATAAAATTAAACTATGAAAACAGAACACTTACCTTAGATCATGAACCCATTAAAGCCATTAACATGCCGGCAATGACAATGGATTTTTCTGTTGCAAAAAATATTAATCTTAACCAAATAAAAATAGGGGATACGGTTGATTTTGTCATGAAGCGCTATGCTTTGGATCAATATGAAATTACGATGATCCGCACCATAAATAACCACACGACTTCACATTAAGGATGGATAATGATTGAAGCAATTATAAATTGGTCTATAAAAAATCGTATTTTAGTGTTAATTGCAAGCATTGTCATTATCGCAATTGGTATCGATACGTTATTTCATACGCCAGTTGATGCGATCCCTGATCTATCTGATGTTCAAGTTATTATAAAAACAGCTTTCCCAGGTCAAGCTCCGCAAGTCGTCGAAGATCAAGTTACCTATCCACTGGCAACAGCGATGTTAGCCGTTCCCCAGGCAAAAACGGTTAGAGCGTTTTCTTTTTTTGGAGACTCTTATGTTTATGTTATTTTTAAAGATGGCACAGATCCTTATTGGGCACGCTCGCGTGTCTTAGAATATTTAAACCAAAATTATTGTCATCAGCTTACCTATCGGTATTTTAATGGCATTTATTATCATGCGTATACAAGGGATTAATGCCAATATCATGTCACTCGGTGGTATCACAATTGCTATTGGGACGATGATTGATGGCGCAATTGTGATGATTGAAAATGTTCATAAACATCATGCAAAAAATCCAAATAGTGATCGTTTCGAATTAATAAAAATAGCAAGCATAGAAGTCGGCCCGCCATTATTTTTCTCCTTACTCATAATTACCTTAAGTTTTTTACCAGTTTTTAGTTTACAAGCACAAGAGGGCAGATTATTTAGTCCATTAGCTTATACCAAAACTTATGCGATGGCTGCTGCTGCGCTATTATCGATTACACTTGTTCCCGTATTAATGGGATATCTCATTAGAGGTCGCATCATAAAAGAATCACACAATCCGTTGAATCGGTTTTTAATGATGATTTATCGACCGGTAATTAATCTCACTTTGAAATATCCCATTACGTTATTAATATTAACTTGTATTTTTGTCATCGTCAGTGTTTGGCCTTTAACACATTTAGGTTCTGAATTTATGCCAACACTTGATGAGGGTGACTTGATGTATATGCCTACCACCTTACCTGGTGTGTCGATTGGTAAAGCACAACAAATTTTACAACAAACGGATAAATTAATTAAAAGCGTACCCGAAGTAAAATCTGTTTTTGGGAAAATGGGCAGAGCAAATACGGCAACCGATCCTGCGCCATTAACCATGATTGAATCGGTCATCCAATTTAAGCCACAATCACAATGGCGAAAAGGCATGACCAAAGAAAAATTAAAACAAGAATTAAATCAAATCGTCAAATTACCGGGTTTAACAAATGCTTGGGTGATGCCAATAAAAACCAGAATCGACATGTTAGCGACAGGAATTAAAACACCGATAGGAATCAAAATTTCCGGACCATCTTTATTAGAGATAGAAAAAATAGGCATTGAATTTGATAACCTTTTAAAGCCACTACCAGGTACGCTCTCTGTTTATGCCGATCGCGCAATAGGGGGACGATATATTTCAATCAATATCGATCGCAAAAAAGCAGCGCGTTATGGTTTATCGATTAAAGACATTAATCAAGTGGTACAAACAGCGATTGGCGGAATGATCATTAGTCACAGCGTTGAAGGACGTGAAAGTTATCCTATTAATTTACGATATCCAGAATCAACACGTAATTCTTTACAAACAATAAAGTTACTCCCCATCGTTACAAATCCTGGTGCGAATATTCCGCTTGCAGATGTTGCAAACGTCACCATCACTAATGGACCACCCGTGATAAAAAGTGAAAATGCGAGATTAACAGGGTGGGTATTAATCGATATTGATAATATTGATATTGGACAATATATCAAAACAGCAAAAAAAGTATTGGCTAAAGATCTTTCGTTACCACCAGGTTATAGTCTAACGTGGTCTGGGCAATATGAATATATGATGCGTGCAAAAGAAAAATTACTCCGTGTTGCACCACTAACTTTATTAATTATTTTTGTTTTACTTTATCTCAGTTTTAAATCAGTAAAAGAAGTATTAATAATTTTACTTACGTTACCTTTAGCTTTAACCGGTGGGGTTTGGTTGTTATATAGTTTAGATTATCATTTATCTGTAGCTGTGGGTGTTGGCTTTATTGCACTAGCGGGTGTTGCGGTTGAAATAGGCGTATTAATTTTAGCTTATTTAAATCAATCATTGTATGAATCTCAACGCGCATCGAGGCCATTTACTTTAGATCATTTAGAAAACGCAGTTATTGAGGGAAGTTTATTACGTGTTCGACCCATTGCGATGACCGTGTTTTCTGTCGTTATCGGTTTATTACCTGTGATGCTTGGGCAAGGTGTTGGTTCAGAAGTCATGAAACGAATTGCAGCCCCAATGGTTGGCGGAATGATAAGTGCGTTAGTGTTAACGTTGATTGTGATCCCGGCTATTTATTATTTATGGCAACGAAGAAAGTTAAAGAAATTTGAGCGATAAATTAAAATTATTTCATTAATAACAAAGCCGAAACTTACGAAATAACATCTTAATTGGTTATCTGACAGCTAGCTCATTTCCGATAACTGTTATTATCGGAACATATGAATTTAGCGTTCAGAACGTTCATGAAGATTCAACGAGTGATAAATTATCAAAGAAAACTTCATTCAGTTTAAAAAAGAAAATTTAACAAAAGAATGCTTCGATAGTGAATTAAGACAAGCTATTTATTGTTGATATGAGACGCACCATGCTACGAAAATTCAAGTTAAATGATAAAGCGAAATTAAAATCGACAATAATATTACAAGTGAAATTATTATAGTATAAAGCTTGTTTATTTGTAATAATATAAACTACTTTTAAAATATGCAAAGAGGTCAATATGGTAAAACAACGATATATTCCTGAAGGTGTAATTCCCGCTTGTTTATTGCCATTTAACGAAGATTACTCCATTAATGAAGCAGAATTTCGTCGCCATCTTAAGTGTGTTACTTCAGTTAAAGGTTTGAATGCCATTGTTGTTAATGCCCATTCAACTGAAGTTTCATCTTGCAGTTTTGACGAACAAAAAAAAGTATTAGAAATTACCCTGGATGAAGTTGGATCAACTATTCCTGTAATTAACGGTGTTTTTGCCGATGGAAGCAAGCAAGCTAGCAAAATAGCAAAAATGGCAGAATCATATGGAGCCTCAGCTTTATTGGTATTTCCACCAGAACCTTTTAGTATGGGAGTGTCATTAAAACCTGAAATGGCAATTTCTCATTTTAGTCACATCGCTAATGCAACAAATTTACCTATCATTGCCTTCCAATATCCAAAATCCAGTTTGAAAAATTATACATTAACTACATTAATTACTTTGGCTGAACACATTCCCTCTTTTTCAGCAATAAAAGATTGGTGCAATGATCCAATGTTACATCAAAAACATATTAACGTTTTACAAAATTTATCACGACCCATTAATGTGTTAACAACGCATAGTTCTTGGTTATTAAGTTCATTAGTAATGCAGCCAAAAGGTTTATTATCTGGATCCGGTTCTGTTATAACTGATTTACATATGAATCTCTGGCAAGCAGTAAAGGAATATGACTTAGAGAAAGCTAAGAAAATTGATGACCAAATATATCCCCTTGCACAATTATTCTATTCAGCACCAATTGTTGATATGCATAACTTTATGAAAGAAGCATTAGTTATACTTGGACGTCAGAAAAAAGCCGTTGTACGACCACCCTTAACAAAATTAACTGATGAACAAATCAATAACATAAAAACAGCATTAAAAAAAGCAAATTTATTAAACGAGTGATTATTCAAAGTCGTTTTCCATGGCAAGTTAATATCAATACTTGATAATTATTATCATAATGATATAGAGCCACTCTTTGTAGTATATCTTGGATGTGGAAAATATTTACCATTACACATCATTTTTTTGTAGATTTTTTGATTAAAAAATTAAATTATAGCATAACCTCTTACCTTCACAGCCTCTTGTTATTGATGATGGCGCTATATCCTACTGCCCTTCATTTGCAAAAAAAAATAAGGCTTGGGACACTAAAGCTTATAAGCTGAGAAAAATTCTCGTTAGGCTTGCTATCAATATACGAAATGA
>CAYGUK010000014.1:0-12117 GCA_964352985.1 uncultured Legionellales bacterium | reverse complement strand
AATTTGAAATTAACTGATAGTTAATTTTTGATTAATCCAAAGCACCTGAGTGCCCTTCTCCAAGTTCATTTAAATATTCTTAACGGAATCTGATTCTCTAGCGTTCAGAACGTTCAACTCGGAATAATTTAATCACGTAGATCTATCGAACTAAAATTCATGATTAATGCGGTATTACTGATAGTCAGGTAACACAATCTTATTTGCCACCCCTTTAATTTTTTCAATAATATCACTCGAACGATTTTCTAATTTCTCTTTCGATATTTCGTCTTCTGGAAGAAAACATTTTCCCATCCAGAGTGCTAAGTCTTGAACGGCATCAACAAATGGATGCATTAATTCATTGTAACGCTTAAATGCCATGGAATAATCACCCGTTGATTTTAACTCACCTGCAAGGATGTAAGCGCCGACAAGCGCTAAATTAATACCCATACCAGAAAATGGAGAAGCACAATAAGCCGAATCACCTAACAAGGTAATACGCCCTTTTGACCATGAATCCATTTTTATCTGGGCCATAATATCAAAATAAAAATCATCACTGTCATTCATAAGTTCGAGTATCTTATTTGACTCCCATCCCAAGTCATCGCCCCAAACTTTAAGACATTTTTTTTGTTCTCTTTCATCGGTTATATCAGTTAATACTTTATCAGATCGAATGCCAAAGCTAACAAATGCAGCATTAGGATCTTTATCGCTATCTACACTGAGTATTTTCTGATCTTTTGTGAACATAACTTTAGTTCTATTTAAGTTTAAATAATTAGGTATACTAAAAATACTAAAGTAATAACCTAATTTAAAAAATTGATAATCTTTGTCGGAAAAAATCTGCTTTCTCGTCGACGAATGTAATCCATCAGCGCCTATCACTAAATCGTATTGTTCAATGTGACTATCATTAAAGGTTACTTCGACAAACTGATCCTTTTGTGTAAGATTTATTATTTCTTTATTAAAATAGCAAGGTACGTCCGGGATTGTTTGTAATAAAATATTAACTAAATCTCCGCGCAGAAGTTCAACATCATCACTATCACTAAAATGGACTTTCTCATCGTATTCTTCTGAAAGTGTTTGACCATTAGCGTCGACATAGCGTGTTGATAATAGTGAGGTGCGTTCGGCACGTAAACTTTCATAAATACCCATCTTTTTGACAACGGTTAATGCGCTTCCGCGAATATCTATGTCGTAGCCCCCTGCTCTTAATTGTTTACTTCTTTCAATTAGCGAGGGATTGAAACCATATTTTTTTAGCCAATAACAAACTGTTGGACCGGCAATGCCAGCGCCAATCACGAGTATTTTTCGGTTCAAATTCATACTCATTACGCCTCTAAAAGTATGTTTATCTATATCATGAGTGTCGCGCGAAACTCGCGCGACTCAGGGTATTTTATTTCACTCCATAGTACTACCATTACAAAATTAATCTATTTATTCAATCGTTTTGTTAAATACAGTATATAACAATATTTTCAACGCTAGATGAACAATTCATTTGCGGTTTTGCTATCAAGTTTTAAACAACAGGTTTATATCTGGTTTAAGCCTTTGATATTTGGTCTTAAGTGTTAAGATGGATGTCTATTTTTTAAGAATAGAGATAATCAATAGTTTGTTATATTATAATGTAACATTAAATAGGCTTGAATTACCAAATGAAGAAATATTCCATCCTTTTCTTATTGTTATCGAGTTGCATAGCATATTCAACACAATTACATACTGTTAAATTAACTAAAATAGCCGCGACACCTATAAATTTATTTTGTTTTTTTCATTCCTTTTTTTTAAAAATAAAGATAAAAATGAATCTTGATCTACATCAGTTATATATTCCTCATGAAATTGTAAAATTTTTTCTAGACTTAATGCTTTTGTTCTTGTACCGAATAGAGTGTCATAACAACTCTCAATGAAAGGATTTCCAATTTTTATAGAATCCAAACCAATTATTGGTGTACTGTTTACATATAAACGGTTACTGGTGTTTAGGCTTAAACTTACTTTTTGTAAATCTGTATTATTTAGTATTTATAGACGATGCAAACGGATCCATCTCATAAGAAAACGGGAAATAACGAGGTGAAACCGGTGATGCGATGCGCTAGAGATGTTTTAATATTTTTAAACTTTTCAAGGATATGATTAATACTGTGTAGTGGGCTTAATATAAATGACAAGATATTGATAGTAATATACAAAATTTTTTTAATTTGAAATCTCTAAAAATAATTGTAAGAAAAACCAGAAAGGTTTTACTTCTATCAATACGAGGCCAATTCATCTAACTTCATTAGAAAAGGTTCTTCACCAAACTTAGCCAAGTCAACATGTGTGAACCCTCTTGATAATAATCTACGCAATCCATTTATATTCTCATTAACTTTTTCTTTTGCACGAACCGATATTTTATTAAAGTTGGGTTGTGCTACAAATTCATCATAAGTCAATATTACTGTCGAAACAAAATGCTCAAGCGATATTTTGATTCTAAACCATTCAGGTTTTTTGCTGCTTTTCATCCTAACAATAACCACAGCACCTCGGGGTGTTTCTTTAAGATCGAACAATTCCCTAAGTTTTTTATTAACTTCTTTTCTTTTGCTCTGAACAGTTTCCCAATTTAGCAAATTGCTAACAATATAATATTTACGGTCGGGAGTAATTCTGAGTGAGGATAGATCAATAGGCTCCAATCCTGTAATAACGTTGAAAATATATTTATTCAATATGATGATATCTTCTGAGGTGATGTATTTATTTTTGAATAATTTCATTTGCTTCCCGCCTATTTTATTATCTTGCTTTGGAACTAGTTATAAATGCTTTTAAAAAAATATTAACATGAAGTACATTATATAATATCTATGTAATTTTATTAGGCGACATTTTGTCGTTATTGAAGAATTGATAATAAAATATTTAGGTGTAACTTAGTGAAGTCAAGGTTGTTAATAACTAAAACAATTGTTGTGCAAAAGCAAATCAAGCTCTAACATAGGGGTATAATTTACCTTAACCTAAAAATGCCATCTCTGGTAAAATATAAAAAATTAAAAATAGTTATAATATAGCACAGCACATGATGACAATACCCGAAGAATTCTACAATATCGCCTGCAGTAACAGAATCAACACTTTATGCCTGCCTTTATTTGATTTGTTTGGCTTTTCTTCTGTCGCTTATGTTCGTGGCACCTGGGATTTTAAATATATATGGTTAAGTTCGAGCAAAGCTATTTCAAAATATTATCATGATAATCATTTGTATCAATATCAAAATGGTATGCCCTCTTTTTTAACGACCACACCACAATTTTTATCTGATATTTCTCAAGACACGATGTATTATAAAAAGTGTTATTTACCGTTGCAAGAAAAGTTTAATCTAAAAAACACTGTCGTAATCAATAGACATTATTTTGGATATTCAGAGTTCTTATATATTAGCGCATCAGATAGCATGCCCGATTTTAAAAATACAGTATTAGAGAATCTCAATTCAATTAATCGCTTTCTCTTTCATTTTAAAACACAAGTTAAATCAGAAATAAAAGTATTAAAAAAATTCTCATTAAACTGGCTTAAATTAAGTAAATATAATTCTTATTTTGATGATTGCATTTCTGCAATAACCTCACAAAGTCCAGAAATAGCTTTAAGGAAAATTTTAAACAAAGATACAGATGAATTTCAAATTAAACGCTATTACTTAGCGGAGCCATTTGAAAACACCTGGCTCACCAACACGCAAATGCATGTCTTGTATTATTTACAAAAAGGATTTAGCTTTAAGGTCATTGCCAACAAAATGAATTTAGCGAGAATAACGGTGAGAGATGTCGTAGGCGCAATACGAAAAAAGTTTGACAATATCCCAAAAGATAATTTAATAGAGCTTTCATTAAAGTATCGCTTTACAGAAAATTGGTTATTAGATCATGAAATAATCAAGGGAATACCAGATTCAATTACCTATTTAAATAGTTGGTTTGATTATTATCATAAAAATGCTGATAGAATGGAGTTAAAGAAAATAATTGAACAAAATTAAATATTTCCGTTCTAACTATCATAAACATACTATTAACTACTAGAGCAAGTGACAAACTATAAATACTCACATTTTATTTCATTGCCATGCCACACCACCGTTTACTATAATTACAGATACTTTGCTAGTAAGCATTAAAACCATAAAAATCACAATATTTATTTAATTTATACTGCATATTTAAGTTAAAACATATTAGTAAATGTATTTCTTTTTTAAATAAACTGCTTTTCAATTTGAAAAAAGGAGAATTAATTGATCAAGCAATGGAATTATCACAAGAATATCCCCCTAAACCAATTGTTAGAGATCCCCATGAAGGAAATAACAATTTACCTATGATTAGAGATGGGGGTCAATGGGCTGAAAGAAGAATGCGTGAGCAACAAGTAGAAGAAAATTTGCATTATTATAAAATTCGACATGGTGCTAAATGGTAATAATATTACAAAAATAGTTGAGCCCTCTGCTTATAATAAATAAAGATGCGTAAAATTATAACTAAGTTTGATTTTACGTATTTTTTAAAACAATTAATTTAATCGTGTCAATGAATCATCCTCCATTATAAGGATTATTATTTATTGCTATAAGTTCATCTCGATTAATTGCTTGTTGTTTGTTGTTTATGATCATGATTAATGACGTATATGAAGTATTATTTCGGTAGTAAATTTATAATTAAAAAGACAGCTAACGCTAAAAGCAATAATACGACTACATATAATCTTTTTATTAATTTTGCAGGCAATTTTTTATTTAACTTTGCGCCTAACGGTGCAGTTACCAACATGGTTGGCAATACCAATAATAAAGCCAGATAGTTAATATATCCTAACGAAAATTTTGGTAAATTTGGTTGTAATTTTCCATTAAAATACATAAATGCAAAGGCGGCCAACCCTATACAAAAGCCAGTAACAGCAGATATGCCGATTGCTTTTTTTAGTGGATAGCCTGCTAATTTATGAAAAGGAACAGTTATTGTTCCACCACCAATTCCTAATAAAGTAGAAACAAAACCCGTAACAATGCCAAAAAATACACGGTAAATTGTTGGTGCGGATGTTGGCGAAGGTTCATCTTCTGATTCATGCTCTTTTTTAAATAACATTAATAAAGCACAAAATATAAGGTAGATAATAAAAAAAGAACTTAAAAAAGCGGTATTAACAATATTAAAAATAAATCCTGCAATAATAACACCGATAATGACAAACGGTAGCCATTCTTTTAAGGGCCTTAATTCAATATTATCTAGGTCATAATGTTTTTTAGATGAAAGCAAGGAGCTAAAAATAATTAAGACAAGTGATGTTCCTATCGCAACATGCATTAAAACTTCATGCCCGGCACCAAGTTTATTAAAAAGTAACAAAAATAAAGGAACTAATACAGAACCACCACCAAGACCAAAAAGTCCGGAAATTAATCCCCCAAGTGCGCCACCGAATATTGCTAACAAGGCCACTTCAACATAAAACATTTAATGTTTTCCACTAAGTATGATGCCAGCATTTGGAATTATTGGCGGGATCTTAAGTGAGCGACAAATCTGATATGTTGTGGCACTACTCGCTGAAATAACCGGTTTCATAATCGCATATTCTGCTGCTTGCAAAATTGATAAGCTTGGCATTTGAACACAGGCAGAGACAATTAAACAATCAGAATTATCCATATTAATCGTTTTTGCATATTTCAATAATTGTGTTTCATCCAATATACCCACTTTTTCATTGTTTATTACAGATAGATTGCGATAATCAGAAACTTTAACACCTTCTGCCTCAATGTAATCTAAAACTGTTTGAGTCAACTTATCTGAGTAAGGGCAAATTAAACTAACTTTTTTGGCTTTGAGCAGGTGTAGACAATTAATCAGCGAGCCAGCACTAGAAACGAATGTTGCTTTCCCGCCTTTGTCATGAATGTAGTCATTAATTTTTTTTTCTATAACTTGATGATAACTTTTTCCTTCAGCCATGACTGCAACAAGACAAGCATAAGCAATCACATCGGGCGACATATCTAAAAGCTCATCAATTGCCTTAAACGCATTTTTATTCATCGCGCTTAACTCTTCAGGACTCACATTAGTTAGTCGAACTCGAGCAGAATGAAACGAGAATTGTTCTGGTAACTTTTGTTCTCTAGCACGAAACATTTTTGGGACTTCAATTTCCATCGTCACATTTGAGTTAGGTACAACTTGACCTATCCTATACATCGGCATCTCCTGACTTTGAGATATTTACAATACTCATGACAAATTAAACTAAATAAATACGATTAGTTTTATAATTATAGGAACTAAATTATAGATAAAAGTGATCTTAAAAGCTAGAAAATGCTTTTAGTAAGATTGGATTACATGCAGGTGTCAGTCTTTATTGGTAGAGAACTTCTTTTGAAATAAAACGATGGAAATTATTTATCAACAACTAGTTAAAAATGCAAAAGAACTTTTTCGCAAATAATATTCGAGACTTTTATTCTAATCTGAACTTAATTTAAGCAACTGTTTTATAATGATTTAAACAGCTGCTTAATTAAAGTTGATTTATTTAATCAAGTAGTAATTAATTTAAAATTAAGAGAATCTCATGTTTTTTGTTAAATTTAATTTATTTTGGAAGTTTTCATGAAATACATTAAAGTCAGTCTCATTGGCATGAATTAACTTTTCCATGAATCCTTCATAGTTTTGACTTGTTGCTGAGAGCGCATCTGTTTCATTTTCACCGATATTAAGAATTTCAGTGTTAATGAAATTACATATTGATTCTTTAATTTTATTCTCATCAAATAATATATTAACTTTATCAATTAAATTATTCTCCGAGAATATTAAGACGTCTAACGTCGCGGTAAATAGCCCACACCCTGTTTGTTGATAACAATAATAAGCGTATACTTTACTCGCATATTCCCTTAATGCATTGATTCTATCAGTAGTAACAGGTATCATTTCTTGTTGATTATCTCTGAACATACCTACTGTTTTTAGATTTTTTGCTTGTTTTCTAGAGTTACTTTGACCCATGATTATTCTCCTCTTATTCTTATATTGGTGATATTAACTATATGGCGTAATGTTATAACATCTAAACAGTGAAAAACATACGTGGAATATTGGGTTATTTAACGTTTTGTTAAATGGTCGCTAAAATTAGAACTAAGAAGGAATAATTACTACGACACATCATTTGAAGCATTCATTAGCGGAGATCTAGCATCTTATTCTCTTTGACAAAAAAAGCCAGAGCAAGATATTATAAGAGAATATTAAATATGAAAAAGCCAAGCAAAATGTATATAGAAATTCAACTCGATAGACATGTTAATTTTAACAAACATTCGCATTGTTTTACTAAATTATTTTTTCAAGATTGCATGAGACATTATTTCAAGGACGATACATTCGTTGTTAAAAGCGCTAAACATATCGTTCCCCCTAATTCCAGTAATATTAATCCAAATAAATACATAGCACAAACCGATATGCCATTAGGAATACAGCATTATCAACTTACTTATCTTCATCAAAATAAAGAATTTAATCAATCAATTATTACAAAATCCAAAGTTACTGAAGACGAATATAATAATATTATTGCTAATGCATTTGATTCATGTGGTATAAAACCAAAATCGAAAACACTATTATATTATATTGAACAATGCGAATTAAATTATTGCAACCGAAAAGAACTGTCTATCTATAGCTTACAAAAACACTTTCCAATATTAAAAACAATACAACCTACATTTTTTGGTGCAAGTTTTTCACCTGATAATCATAAACAAAATTGTTGTCTCATATTAAGTGAGTTACCTCATCAAGGTTTATCGCTCGATCCCTTTGATTTATCTCTATGGACTGAAAATTCTATAAACTATACAATATCATCATTAGCCATATTTCATAGTATCTTTTATGATAAACTAGCTACGTTTAAGCACTATGATTTTTGTCGATTCGATCAACCAAAACGACATCCTAAAGAATTTAGGGATTATTGGTTTGCAATTGCTGATGCAGCAGCACTTTCGGATATTGTTTCAGTTGAAGATGATCATTTTAATCGACATTTAATTGATACCATACCGAGCTGGTATAGTATTATTGAAAACCAACCTTTAACCATAATTCAAAATGATTGTGTCCCTAAAAATATAGCCCACTCTAATAAAAACGCTTTTATATACGATTTTGAAGTTTGTCGAACACACATTCCACAACGTGACTCAATTGAATTACTATGTTATGTCCTACCCAATCAATTCGATAAAAAACTATTATTTTAATATCTTGAATATCATCGTTCACAATTAGAAATCAAAACTGAAAAAATTCTCGATAAACCTCAATGGCTGCACGGTGCTTTTGCTGCGGTTTGTGATTTTTTCCTTGAAAGATTAATGTTTTTACTTCCTTTTGAAAAAATAGAACAACGGGATGTATCACGAATATATCGAAATGCAAAATTGATATATGAGTTTTTAAAAATATAAAAGCTAAAATGTATAGCTAATCAATTTCATCTAGGAAGTCGCCTGTATTGTTGACTCAACTCATCATTTGCTTTAAGTTTTTTATGATTCAGGTAAGTAATGCCAAGCCCCATTATAGTAAGCGTGCCGCATAATACAGCTCCTACAAGATAATCACTATTTTCTTGTAGTTTGTCACAAAATTTATTTATTAATGCAGAACAAGCATCAGTGATAAAAGTGGATAAACCTGATGGGAATCCATGCTGACAGTCATAAATGATATTGCTCATATCAATAATACTAGCATTGGTATAATTACTAAATTGTTGTAAACATGTGGGGTTACTCTCTGTGCTGATACTATTAGTAAGATTATCAACTTCATCACTAGAGAGTTTTACAACTATCCCACATCCTAAAGTTGCAAATCCAGCTAATGTTGATAGTATTCCGCATCCCCTTCGTTCATTTTTATTGGATTTGATTTCTCTTTGTAGTTGACTTTGTGGTGAATAATAGTCTTCATCAGGAGTGTCAGGCATTTTTTTTCCTTATTATTGTATTTTATTATCGATAACTATTATAAGGGATACATTACTTAAAAATATCTGAAAAAAATGAGGTATTTTAAAAAGAAACTAGGAAAATCAAGTTTGACATATTTTTAATAAGAATTTATTTTTTTGCATTGAGTATTATATTCAATAACTCACTCATATTTTCAGTTGATATAACTGGATAATTCTTATAACTTGAAATACTTTCATTATGACTATCATCAGGCGCAGCCGTGTGATTCATACAAATAACACTTAATTTCCGCTTTGGAAACACAACAATATTTTTGCCAAGATTTCCCCGCGCACTAAAGTTAGTTTCAAAAATAGTTGGCCATGAATCAATCCAAAAATAATAACCATATCCACTTTTTTCAACTTGGCAGATTTTACAAAAGGCACTTGAATAACCCTTAGTCATATCATTAAACCAAGCTTTCGGAATTATTTGCTGATCATTCCAACAACCGCCTGCAATTAATAAGCAACCCAGTCGTGCCATATCACGAGTTGTCATGCAAAAATGATACGCAGGAAAGCGTGATGGACTGTTATTTGGATTTGGAAAATGTTCTGGATAGTAATAAAAATCCTCACGCGAAAAATCTTGCATGCCTAACGGAATAGCTAAGTATTTTATAAATGCATCTGGAATGGTGATATTAAATATTTTTTCGAAGATAGTGCCAGCACAATTAAAATCCCAGTTATTATAGTACCAATGTTCACCCACTTTTACTGAACCTCGTACTGGTCGGTCAAGTAACATGCTCGGTGAACCACCAATAAAATCATGATATATTCCAGAACGTGATTTTAACACCATAAGCACTGTTGCTTGTTTCTCAGATTTTGTCAACGATGAAATATCATCAATACCAAGTTCATCAATTGTTGTATTTAAATCAAATGGTTTTATTTTTAATAAAATGCCAAACAACATCGCTAAGATGCTTTTACGCGCAGAGCTTATTTTCACTTTATGCTGAATATCTCCCCAAGAAGCAATTAACCTTCCATGATCAAGGATCATCACACTACTTCTTGGCCAAGATTGATAATATTTTTCAGCTATTTTTAGCTTATCACTTGACCATCCGAGGCTTGTAATATCTTCTGCTTGCCATAGAGTTTTTGGGAAATATAATGTCATATTGAAAACCTTAAAGCATTTTTTAATTTCAATTTTACAGTATTATTTATATTTCAGCAAAATATAACCGTGACTAATTATTTACGTTATGATAAGAATAAATATTTAGTTACAAAGGAAACTACTCCACAATGACACCACCTGATCTTATTATCATCGGTCCCTTATTGGTGGATCGATTAGATTATATCGGGCAATCAAATTGTGCCGGCGGTTCAGTCATTTATGCGTCGCTTGCCGCTAAATTACAAGATATTCGCGTAGGTATTGTCAGTGTATTGGGAAATGATTACCCGATTAGTGCAAAAAAAGTTTTTAATTCAAAACATTTTGATCTTAGTGGCGTAAAAAATATTAATTTAGCCTGTCCACGTTGTGATGTTGTTTTCGATAATGGGCAACGCCATTTTTATTATCCGCCAAATGAATTAACAATAGAAGATGTCCAACCCTATCCCGAACTCATTCCTAAACATTTTTTAAAGGCAAAAGCGGCGTTAATTACTGCATTTAATCTTTCAAACCAACTTGCGATTCTCAATTATTTAAAAAAACAAAGTTCTATGTTAATTGGATTAGATGCCTCCCCTGTTATTCAGCTAGAAGAACGCAATCATTATTGGCACGCTTCACAACAAGCTGATTTCTTTATGCCAAGTTTTCGTGAATATTTGTTTTTATCCAATGATCAAAATTACCAACATGTATTAAAACAACATAGCGGTAAAAACCAAACGGCTATCATCTTAAAGCGCGGTGAGCATGGTATTTTAGCCTATGATATTGCAAAAGATGAATTTATTGAAAAACCACCACAAAAACTACAAACAATTATTGACGTTAATGGTGCCGGCGATAGCTTTTGTGGTGCCTTCATGGCAAATTTTATTTTACATCGCAATTTAAATTTGGCTATTGATAAAGGACAAGAGTTTGCAGCGTTATGTTTAGACGGAGTAGCTGTTTCAGCTTTAATTAATCAATTTAAAACTGGCTTGGTTCGATAAATAATACTCCCCTCATTAAATTACAAAATAATTTAGATAAGTGAGTTACCCCCATTTATCATTTTCCTTTCCGCGATTATTTATTATCGGGCTGCTGTCTTTTCTATTTATAATCGATTAAACTAAATAACATTTTTTATCACATAGGAATAGCCTCAATGAAACTATACTTTTCTCCTGGCGCATGTAGCATGAGCTGCCATATTGTTTTAGAGGAAACACAAACGCCATTTGAACTTATTTATATCAAAGAAAATGATGAAACACTCAAAACATTTCGTCATTATAATCCACTCGGTGCCGTACCAGCCCTGGTCTTAGATAATGGTAAAGTAATAACGCAAAATAGCGCAATTTTAGAATTTATTGCCGATAAAAAGCCTGAATTTCAGTTATTAGACAAAGCAGGAACTTGGGAACGGATAGAAATTATGCGTTGGTTATCTTTGATATCTTCCGATTTACATAAATCGTTTAGTCCGCTTTTTAGACTTGATAGCATCACATCAATTTCTGAAGCAAAACGAGATATTAAAAATTGGTGTTTTACAAATATTGATAAATATTTATCTTTAATTAATTTGCATTTAGAAAATAATCAGTTTCTTGCTCATGATAGGTTTACCATAGCTGATGCTTATTTGTTTACCTCGTTTCAATGGACTAAACTAATAGATTTTTCCACAGATGACTACCCTGCTTTAAACGCATATTCAGACAATATAGCAAATCGTCCAGCAGTGAAAAAAGTTTTAGAAAGAGAACAAAAATTTATTAAGAAATCTTAACGCCAATATAAAAGTGTGACTTTTAAAATAGTAGCGATTA
>CAYGUK010000013.1:41453-55347 GCA_964352985.1 uncultured Legionellales bacterium | reverse complement strand
CTATTTGCTGGTTGATATCACCGGTGTTAGGTGGTGTGCTGTTAGCGATTAATCATAATTGGCGAGATATTTTTTGGTTTTTAACTGTTTATGCGGCAGTGACAATCGTTATTGCTTGGTGGATTTTGCCAGAAAGTAATACTCAAATAAATAAAACAAAAATGTTATCCCGCGACTATATTAAACCTTTAATGGATGATTGTTATATTTATCATATTATTTTAGGGGGATTGTTATTAAGTATTTCGTTTATTTATATTTTTAATGCGCCGTTTATTTTGATGAAACAATACCATTTATCCAGCATCGAATTTGGTTTGACGTTTATTTTAACCTCGGGTGGTGCGGCAATTGGGGCAATGATTTCGACGCGGTTAAAAAAAATAATGACGGTTCCTGCTATTATTTATCTTGGGACGGTTTGTTGTTTTATCTTTATTTTAGTTTTAGTGTTGTTATATTTATTTAAGGCCATGAGTATCACATTATTATTGTTAACGATTACGTTTATCATGATGGCCATGATGATCGCAAAGAGTAATATTTCAGTGATGGCATTAGCAAAGCTTGAAAGTAACGTGGGATTAGGTTCATCAATTTTAGGTGCAATGCAAATGTTGATTGCCGCCATGTTTACTTTTTTAATGACTTTTCTCAATGTCGATAATGTTTGGCAATTAAGTGGCTGTTTGTTTGCTAGCGGATTGATTGGGGTAGTGTTGTATAGTTTTTATTTTTTTAGAGGGAGATAACATGAAAAAAATAATGTTACTTTTTTTATTTGTTTTTCAGCTTTCTTTTGCGAGTTCACCTCTTCACATTCAAAAAACAAACTTCAATGATTTATCAAATTTAGTTAACTTGGCGATGCAGCGACATGTTGAATATCAGCATTTCGATCATCATTTTTGGCATCTTGCTAAAAATGCGAAAAATTTGCAGCAGAGTTATTTCAAAAAATTAATTCAAACTAAAACGACCGTTTCTTTTATCGCCTATGATAAAAAACAAGCGGTTGGCATGATTATTGCGACGCCATTTAAAGAACCGCCGATTTATAATCCTGAAACAAAATCCTACCTGATTGATGATTTCTATGTCACAAAAAACTGTCATTGGCAAAGTGTGGGGAAGGCATTGTTAAATAAAGTGATCCATCAATTACATCAACAACATGTTAATCAAATTGTGGTGATTAGTGCTGATGCTGATAAAGCAAAGAAGCAAATGTTGATGAGTATGCCTCATTTTTCTTCATTGTCTACTTGGTTTGTTGGTCATGTCTAGTTGTTATAACGTGTAAATAATATTTAATTTTACCTAGGTAAAATTAAATAAATTTTCTTAGGATATACTAAGCTTTTTATGCTGATAAGAAATTTTGCTTAAATCATGTATATTACTAAATAATAAAAAAAGAAAATAATAAAATTATAAATTGAGATGTTTGATAAACCCCACCATCGCCAAAATATCTTTCGTATGCTGGTTGAACAACTTGCTAATGGGAGTAATACAGATTTACATCCTCAGTTAATTGGCCATCAACGTTCTTTCGTCGATAGAACACAATATTTATATGGTCATCAGATTTTTGCAAAATGGCAGGCATTAATTGAATCAGCTCAACGAGAAATTCTTATTGAAATATATAAATTGGAACCTGCCGCTGAAACAGCAAAATATATTGTAGACGGTTTAAAAAACTTACAGCTAAAATTACAAGCTGCTCGTGAAAAAAACAGGGAAAGATTCAGACCGGTAAAATTAATTATTATCGTCAATAAAAGAGTTCGTTTAGCGAATGCGCTCTTAAGCTCGACTACCGTGAATTTAGAACATATTAATGAATTATTTACCGATGATTTTGCAATAGATCCAGAATTAATTGATCCGCATCTATTTCATCATACCCATGATGCGTTTGGCTCAACACATGTGAAAGCATTATGTGTGGATTATTATCAAGCATCAGTGACCAGTGCCAATATTGATATTAAGAATAATCAATTAATAAGAGCAGATGTAGACAGTGAGGATGAAGACGATGATGCTAGGCTGAGTGGATTAGTTGGAAGACCACTCGATAGAGGGCATCGTGCTGATGAGTTTGCTGTATCAGCATCTAGCGTTCAAGTTTCAAGACAGGGGGAATTTAAAAAAAGACAAGAACATGAGGATGCTTATTCCTCTGTCATGTTAGATCCTTCACCGCATCTTCAAGCTGATGCAGTAGATTTCGAAAGAAAAAGAGTGTCTGAACTTGACGAAAGGCAAATAGTAGCAATGCCTGAATTATTACAACATCAAAAGAAATGTCTAGGTTGGTTAGATAGTGCGGTTGTAATTTATGGTACACCTGCGATTGCTGTGCGTGGTCATATTCTAAAAACATTAAGCAAAGTCACAAAACTATCTGATTTAAAATTATGCTTGCAAAGGAATATCTTCATCATTCCTGACGATATATCTACAGCTTGGGCTAAAAAAGAAGATTTAATTGCGGCGCCGATTGTGATTGCTTCAAATCAAGCAAGTGAATTTGGTTCAGATCAAAGTGCTATTATCGTGAATTATTTAACGGTTATAGCTTTGGCCAAACAAAAAATCTCCATTATGACACCCAATTTAAATGATAGTCGATTATTACATGGATTGCGTTTAGCCTTAATTCGCGGTGTCAAAGTCGAAATATTATTATGTTACAGTCACAATGATTCTCGAGTAAAACATTTAGGTGGTAGAAACCGGGATGTGATTGCCAACTTAGCGAGTTGTTGTCCGAGTGCGCAATTAGATGTGCGTTGGCAAGTCGATGGAAAAAATCAACGGATTGAACACGGTTCAGCTGATACAGTTCATGATAAAGAGTTAATCGTAGATGATGAAGTGATGGTAAGAGGTACCGCAAATCATGATGAACAATCTACACGAAATTCTTCGGAATTGAATGTTACTATTTTTTCACCTGAAATCGTTGCTAAGTGGCAGGCAGAATTATTTATCCCCTTATTTTCTCGTGGTGAAAGAAATGATGTTTGGCAAGCATTTTTACCCCCGAGTAAATTAGCCCGGGCAATGCAATGGCCAAAACAACAAGCCATCATGGAGCCAGAGAAACATGGTTTAGAACAGTTTCAATTGTGTCAAATCGTCTCAACAGATGATGTCAGAATTAATTGTTGGTATTTCAAGTCGGCCGATCCAAATGCGCGCTGTATAATTTTATTTCATGGAACGAATAGGACGTTAATTTCTGAATCTTCCTTGATGAGAATGAATTATCTTGCAAATAAAAATTATCACGTTGTGTGTTTTGATTGGCGAAATGTGGGATCGAGTTCGCCGGGACCCATGAATAAAATTAAGTTTGATGATATTGCGGTGATGGAGTTTGTTCAGCAAACACTGAAAATACCAGTTAATCGAATTTATCTTTATGGTTGGTCAGGTGGTTCAGGTCATGCTGCGATGATGATGGCTAAATATCCTGAAGTTGCAGGCTTAATTTTGCAATGTCCCTATGCCAAATTAGTCGATGTGTTTCCTTTAGGTTCCAAGGCAGCTGATTGTGATTTAGATACCGAATTTTTCGTCAGTGAATTGGTTAGACGTCAACCAAACAAGCCAATTTTAATCATGCATAGTCTTGGCGATAAAATGATAGATTTTAGTCACGCGCTGAGATTAGTTTGCGTCGCTGGAGCGAATTGCCGATTTGTTATTTATGATGAATGCGGTCATGGAGATATGCCGAGAATTCATTTGTTAGATCAACTGTCACATTTAATTGAGAATCCGCCAGAAAGGCTTGAAGTGATTGCCTGGCAAAATACGCCAAAGCTTCAGAATTTAGAAGCGTTGTATTATGATGCTTTAAGATATCGAATAGAAATAGATTATGAATTTTATTCTGTTATCCCTAATATTTATCATTTATTGGAAATATTAAAAGTAAAACAACAAAATTTTGTTTTATCTGCGCATAAAAATAAAGCCAGGGCACTTTTAGCCTTTATTTATAAAGATGGCGATGGTCAAATAACAAAACTTGAACGCGCAATTGTGATGGGTAGAATTTTTCAAGCTTTTTCAGCGAAAAACTTTAGGCAGACTGTCACAACCTTAACCCCCTTAGCAAAAATATTAATAGAAGAAGATGATCTATTACTACCCAGACGCAAATCGATGTCAGCAAAATTATCTGAATCAGGTGAAATAATTTTTAAGTTAATTAAAAGCTGCATTAAATTTAAGGTGAACAACAATGAGGGCTTTCCTAATGAACTTAAAAAACTATATGGATTGTTTAATGTAGCTATCGGTTGCTTAAAATCACAACCACCGTCAGAAGATAGAAGTCTTACTCTGACCTGGTTTCAATGTGTCGCAACCCATATCGCTCATACTTACAATGATGATGAAAAAGCGTGCGCTGATCTTTTAACTTGTTGTCGGAATAGTGCAATTATAGGCAACTATTGGTGTTCGATAGAGATAGAACAAGTTTTAGAAAAATTAGATCATAATGAAGTTACAAAGGTTAAAAGTAATATAAGTCAATAAAATAAATGAACTTTCATTCAGCATTACTTTTGCGACTTCGGTTTTCAATTTGAATGTTATTAGTTTTACAATCCTCTAAAAAATCTGGGCTTTCGAAATAGTGTAATTCTTTAACTCTAGCATGCCGAATAGGGTCAAGCGGGTCGTCACTTAAATCACCCGGATGCGCCATGATAAAGCCATTATTGCTAATAGCGTTTAAAAATGAAATAAAGTGTTGGCGATAATTTGAATTAAAATCGTAAACACCTGAAAACGAGGGATTATATTTTATCTTTAATGCGGTTAATTTTTTTAAGGTGGTATTCGCGCCAAGTAAATTAATAATATGAGATTTAAGATTGTTGTTTTCTGGTTTGGCTAAGCGGACAAAACAATTATTTTCTTTCGCAAAATTTAACACAATATCTCTAATCATCGGAAATTGATGAATATGCTGATGGCCGTCAATGAAATCAGGGAGTCGCCCAATTTCTTTTACAAATAAATCAATTTGTTTTTCAAATATGTCTTTAATTGTTTTTTTATTAATCATTCGCAGCGTGCTATATATAATTAATTTTTTTAAGCTATAAGGCGCGGGTAAACCTGGGAAATTTTGAGTTAAATTAAAATGAAGACCAATAGCAACTTGATGTTGATATTTTTTTAAGTCACTTGATAATTGTTGCCAATAGGGTGAATTGGTCATGCAACTGACGGCACTTAATCGTTGCATCGACACTAAGTGCAAAACACCCTGTGAAATCGCTTGATTCTGTGCAAAATCATCAGCACATAACACCACGGTTTTCAATTTTTTATTCCTTGATTGATCGAGAAGGCCCAGAGTTTGCTCATGATAAAAGTAAGTGGTGGGATAATTAATAGAACAAGTAACAATGAATAAATATAATAGATGTGATAAACATTGAGAAAAATATAAAACAAATATTCATTTAGTAAAAAACTGAATACAGCGACAATAAAAAACTTAATGACGGTTTTTTGAAACTGATGCTGAATAGTATTAAATGTCCACAAGCGATGACCAAAATAACTTACATTAAAAGCAATTAAAAATGCAAACACATTTGAAATTAAGGGATGAATGGCAAAGTAAGAAACTAATATAACGACCACACTAAAATGAACTGCTGCAGCAAGACAACCAATAATGCCAAACTTGATAAGTTGATTAAACATGCGTATCTTCAAATTTTCTTTCTTCTTGATAGGCATTTATGTTTTTATTATTTTTAAATCCAATTTTTTTCTTCACAAAATATTTGGGTCGTTTTTTAACTTCATCGAAGATGCGACCGATGTATTCGCCTAAAATCCCGATAGAGAGCAATTGGATCCCACCAAAAAACATAATGGCAACGGTAATGGTTGCAAAGCCAGGCACATCCACACCAAAGATTAATGTTTTAATTAAAATATATAAACCATAAGCAAAGGAAATGCTGGAAATCACTAAACCCACTAAGCTCCAAACGCGTAAAGGGATACTGGAAAAAGAAGTGATACCGGTTAAGGCTAATTCTGCTAAGCCTTTTACACGAAATTTGCTTTTACCCAAGGGACGCATTTTCGCTGTAAAAGGGATCCCGATGGCTTTAAATCCCACCCAGCTATATAAGCCTTTCATAAAGCGATGGTATTCAGTGCATTGATTAATGGCATTGACGACGTTTCTGTCAAGAAGACGAAAATCACCTGCATCGGCAGGAATTTTTGTTTGAGTAATTCGACGCATTAAAGTGTAAAAGGATTTTGTGAAGAATTTTTTTAAAAATGATTCGTGTTGTCGTTTTTCTTGAACACCATAAACCATGTCATAACCTTGTGACCAATGATCGATAAATGTTTTGATTTGATCGATAGGATGTTGAAAATCACCATCGATGATAATGACGACTTCACCATTGGCATGTTCTAGCCCTGCAGTGATAGCCACTTCTTTACCGAAATTTCGCGAAAAACTTAAAATTTTGATAGGGTGTTGGCAAGCAATACTAAGGGTATTATCGGTTGAACCATCATCGACAAGAATAATTTCAAAATGATGGGTGAGGCTTTTTAACGTGGAATTTAGCTCGAATAAAAATTTCTCGAGTAAATCTTGTTCATTATAAGCGGGAACGATACAGCTAATTTTGAGTTTTTTATCAATAACTTTTATTTGTCTTTTATAATCAATTAGCTTGCCCATAGAAAATCCGAGGTGTTGAATTTGCCATATTATAATTCATTATTCTATTTACACAATGACGCATTCATGACAATTTTGTCATGAAGGATGTATTTCCCTCAATATGCTATTGATTTAACTCAACGTGTTGAGAGTGTAGCACTAAGTGCTTGATATTAACTCTAAGTTTTGCTGCTAGGGATGGTAAAGTCATTGTGTTGTAATACTTCCTCAGCTACTATTGTCGCTCTCGAAAATAGGGATGCCTAATGACAAAATTATATTTTATTCCTCTTTTTATTTTGTGCTTAGTTATTATTTTTATTTCTACACTAAATGTCCGCCCGCTAAGTACGCCCGATGAAGGCCGTTACGCAAATATAGGGCTCACGATGAATTTGCAACATGATTATATTACACCTCGAGTAAATGGCTTACCTTTTTTAGATAAACCGCCTTTGTTTTTTTGGGTTGAAAGTATGTCGGTGAAATTGTTTGGGGTTCATATCTGGTCTTTTCGTATTGTGCCTGCTTTATTTGCTATTTTAGGTTGTTTATTTACTTTTTGGTTTGCCAGTAAATGTTATGGTCTAAAAACAGGAATGATCAGTTGTTTAATTTTGGCCTCTAATCCACTTTATATTTGTGCGGCGAATTATGTCAATGTTGATATGGCTGTTGCGGTATTAATTGCCGCGAGTTTAATTTTTTTTCGTGTTGGTATTGGCGAACTTAATACAGCTTCTGAAAAGCCTAAACCCGGATTACTTTATTTAGCTTATATTTTTGCTGCCCTTGCGACCTTAACAAAAGGCTTGATTGGAATAGTCTTTCCGATGATGGTGATTGGGTTATGGATTTTAATCACTCATCGTTGGTATATTATCAAAAAAATGCGAATCATATCTGGATTGTGTTTGTATTTTGCTTTGACGTTACCGTGGTTTATTTTAGTGAGTCTCCATAATCCGGGTTTTTTACATTATTTTTTTATCTATGAGCAATTTCAACGTTTTTCTAGCCAAGGTTTTAATAATCAAATGCCTTGGTTTTTTTATATTGCGATTTTATTAATTGGGTTTTTCCCTTGGAGTGTGGTGCTTTATCCCAGTATTAAATTTCAGTTGAAGCAATATAAACAACATCTATTTGTTATTATTTGGTTTTTGTCGATATTGATATTTTTCTCTATTCCGAGTTCTAAGATTGTGTCTTACATCTTGCCAACGACTTTTCCCTTTGCAATTTTGTTTGCACTTTTTATTAATCACAATATTGAAGATCAAAAATCAAAACTTCATTGGAGTTTTTATATTATTCCATTGATAACGTTGATTGGATCTTTAGTCGGACTTGTTTTTATCAAGATATCACGTGATCCTATTTTTGAATTACATAACACGATGCTTGTTTGTTTGCTTTTAGCTTGTGCTTTTAGCGGGTTCATTTTTGTTTATTGCTATCAACATCTTTCTAAGTTTAAAGCCATCATTATCACGGCTTTGCTCAATGTGTCTATTATTTTAACGGGGATTGTTATTTCGCCAAAATTTTTGCAGCATAATAATTATTTTCTTGCTAAAAAAATAGAAAATATTGTTAAGCCAGATAATCAACTCATTTTGTATCACGATTATTTATTTGATTTGCCGGTTTATCTTAAACGAAATGTCATGATAGCGAATAATTGGCAAGCCTATACAACAACCGATGATAATTGGCAGGGGCATTTTAAACAATCTATTCAGCAAACTATCGGCAAACAGTTACTCGTTAATGACAATCAATTTTTAGCCTTATGGTATAGTGCTCTGCATTATTACTTGTTAATTAATACTTATCAGTATCACAAAAATCTTGCTTTATTCAAGGCGAATAAAATAGTTTTAAAAACACCTGGCTGGTTGTTATTAAAGAATTTTTATTAGTCGTGTTTAATTTAACTCAATTTTAAAAGTATTCTGAGCTTATAAAAAATCGAGAACAATCTCTGAAAATTCTTTTGGATTTTCACTGTGTGGAATATGTCCCCGATTTTTAATCACAACCAATTTACTTTGAGGAATAAGTTCTGCAAGTGCTTCTGAATCGCTAACAGGTGAAATAAAATCATTTTCACCGGCGATGATTAAACAAGGTTGTTTGAGTTTATTTAAAATAGAAGCCGTGTTTACTATTTTAAGCGCTTGTAATTGACGTTTGTAGCCAACCACTGATTGCGGATGAGGATGATGATACATGTAGTCAATGCGTTCTTTTAATGCTGTGTGATTTTCTAACTGTGAAAGTGAGTATTCCGAATAACACCAAGGAATACAACTTCCTAAAATTAAATCACCCGGCGCATTGGCATCGATTAAGCGCTCGATATTATCGAAGACTAGGGTTGCAAGCGTACCCAGTTTGACAAAACCATTGGCTAAAATAATTTTATCAATTAATTCTGAATGGGTTACTGCAAGCGTTTCGGCAATTGTTGTTCCCATTGATTGACCAATAACATGGGCGGATTGAATATTGAGAGCTTGCAATAATGAAGCCGCATCTTCAGCCATATCTTTTACTGTATAAGAATAATCTGGCGCATCACTTTGACCCACGCCACGATTATCCAGCGTAATCACTTGAAATTTTTCAATGAGATAGGGTTTTAGATGATGCCACACACTACTATCGGCGGTGAAACCCGCGATTAATAATAGGGGATGACCTTTGCCTTCAATTTCGTAATAGAGATTCATATTATTCGCGTTGATAAAAGGCATGGGTTCTCATCCTTGTCGTTTGTTAAATTCAAAGCGTTTATTTTAATTGAAAACTAAACGTCGAGGCAAGTGTTTGAGAAATTAGCGGCGAGTTATAAAATAACTACGTTACGTTACAACTCGCAAATAGAATTGGTATAAATAACATGGTTAGACTTGGTTGTTGTTGCCTGGTTTTGGACTAGTCGTATAACATTCTCCGTTAAAGCGTTCGCTGAAAGATTGGGTGCCTTCAAAATAACCATTACCCGGTAAATTAAATTGTTTAGCTAATTGTTTTCCAACCTCATAATTTGTACCATTTACTGTGGTGAATGTGAAATACGCTGCCGGAACAGCGCCAATCCCACCAGTTAAACTTGCTGCAGCGACAGATGCTGCAGTTGCTAGAGTAAATGGGATCCAACTATATGCAACCTGTCTTGGATCTCGCCACCTTCCATTGAAAAAATAATCCATGGTATGATCAGACGCAATAAAGCCTAATTTTGCGATTTGTTTGAATGTAAATAATATTGTTTTTTTTGTATCTAGGGATTTTTCATCTGATATTAAAGCAGTGTTTTCATTTGGTTTATTAATCATTGATTCGGTAGTAGATGACATATTAGTATTCCTCATTATTATCAATTTTTATCATTTTAATATAGGAGAATATTAAAATGATAAAGTAAAGTTTACTTAGATTTGAAATTAATCTTTCAAATCTAAGTAATAAATATTGAGGTTATAAATGACCTGGAAATTGGCCTTGTTTAACGGTTAAATATTGATGATATTGTTGTGGTATGCGACTTTGCAATTCTTGCAAATGTGACATTTCCATATCGCAAGCCGTCACCGCGATTTGTTGTTCGATAATTGGAATAGTGGTGACGCCATAGGCGGCGCCGATATCGACAATTAAACCAGAAGCAGTGGGGGCGAAATCAATAAAGTCTTGACCGATTTCATTTAATTGATGCATGAAACCACGAATATTATGGGTGATTTCAAAACCTTTATCTGCAATGAATTTCGGTTTGTTAGGTTTGTTCATCGTCGCTCACTTTTAACTTTATTTTTAACGTAATTTTAAGATGATTCTATTTATGAAGCAATGCCAAGAAGGGATTTTAAGAATTAAGAGGCGTCAGTTCCTTTTCTTTTAAGTGATGGTGCTGTAGCAACATGAGTAGGTAATACAATATTATGAGTGATACCGCCAGAATCTTCTACAGGTGTTGACGAAAGTCTAGTGGCATGTAATTCATTTACAAATTGTTGAACTTCAGGGTGAGAATATTGTTGATTATTGACTTGATCTAATATTCCTTCTTTTTCTAAATCTAATGTTGGTAATGCCGTTAGAATTTTTTTCACTGCAAGGAAATGACCGTATTTTATTGCTAAATTTAGCACACCACTATTGACAAGCACTTGATAAGTTATTTGCGGATTTGATGAGATATTAAAACGAATAATATCGAGTGCTCGCGGATCATTTGCAGAGAGTAATACTTTCAATAGACCATGTTTTTTAACATCTTCAAGTTGTGTGGGATTTGGAAATGCGGCTAAAGGTGATTTATCCCAAAGTAATTGGGTTTGTATATATAGAAATTTATTATCTGCAACATGTTGTCCTTTTAGCGTTTCTAAACATTGAAAAACATATCTAGGACGATGTTCAAACAAAGTTTGAATAATAGTTAAATCGGAATCCCATGTAGTGATGAGATAATGTAATAATGTTTGCCCTTCTGCATTAATTGGCATTGTTAAATCGATAGTACTTTTTACCGGTTCTATCATCATTGCAAAAAATTGCTGATTTAAGCGGGCTTTAACGGCATAGTGAAAGGGGGTTTGTTTGGTTTTATCAAATGCGTGTAAACTCACTGCAATCATTGGTTGTTGCACTAACACCTGAAAAATTTCTTCATACGCGCGACGGTAGGAAGTCTGTTGATGTGCTGTTAGCATGACTAAACAACAATGAAGTGGTGTTTGAAAACTGCCATCACATTCTTTATTAATTAATCTTAAAGTTTTCGATTTAGCACATAATTTTTTAATGCTATCTACATTCGGGGTATTTTAACAATAACGCGATGAAAAGGCGTATCTCTTTCTATCCTCATGGGGAAGTCAGAGTCGAGATCGAGAAGTGCTGTTTCATCATGCGCAATTTTGCGTTTTTGTTCGTATTGCATTTGCTGATCATGATGCGCTGCTGATAATTCATCTGTTGTAGCAAGGCATTGTTGTTTGGAGAGCATTGTCATGAACGTTGTTTGCATTTCTTCGTGAAGTTCAAAATAGCAAAGTGTGACACAACCGCTATCGGTTGGAAATAATGGTGGCGGTTCACTATATTGAGTGGGATTATATTTTTGTGATTCTGTTAAATATAAATTTAAGGAGCCGAAGAGTTTCTCTCCTTTACCATTAGGCGGATTGGCGAGCATTTAATTAAACTCTATATCAATCAGATTATCTTGCATCATAAAACCTCTATTTTGTCATTCGCCTTGCCATTGGGACGCTATCAGGTTGACTTAAATCCGATTGCATTGTCTGTGTTCTGTCTCTTATTATAACGTGTTCACTGCTAACACTGTGATGAAGGTCATTAATATATGTTTTGATCTCAGGAAAAGCGTATTGCGGTAAACTCACTTGTGCCAAGATGCCTTCCGCACGTAAATCTAGTTCGGGTAAAACGCTGAGAATATCTTTAACTGCTTTAAAATGACCAAAGCGAATTGCATCAAAAAGATAACCAGATTGGACTAATAATTCATGGTTGAATGCTGGCGAAGTCGTTTTATAATGTTGAATGATATCCAATGCGCGATTATCTTTATAGAATAGTAATGTTTTTAACAGCCCATAATTATAAATTGCATCAAGTTGACCCTGATCTCTAAAAGCATGCTGAGGAAGTTGATGCCATAGTAAGCGAGTTTGGAGAGTGAGAATATCATTCCTTTGAGCTAAAGATGAATGAAGCTTTAACGCTTCTAGTTCTTGATAAACATAAGCCGGCCTTTGTTCATAAAGATGGTAAATTGCGGTGATATCTTGTTTTGAGTTAAGGATTAAAAATTGTAATAAAGTTTGCCCTTTATTATTAATAGGTAGCGTTAAATCTATACGCTTTACGACAGGTTTAATTATTGCAGATAAAAATTTAACATTTACACCTGCTGAAACCGCTAAATAAAATATTGTTCTGTTTTTAATATCGATTGAATGTAAACTATCAACAATTGATGGTTGTTTTAATAATTCAAAACATATTTCTTCATAAGCTAATCTGTGTTGTTGATTTTGAGGGGAACACATTAGCGCCAAACAATAATGCAGGGGTGTTTGACATGTTCCATCACACTCTTTATTTAGCATTCTAACAAACTTTGGGAGAGTGCAAAGTTTTTTTATTCTATCGACATCGGGTGGTTTTTTTTCAATGGCTCGATGAAATTCAGTATCGGAAGGTATTTCCATTACTAAGACAGCATCTGCTTCAACTTCACGTTTCAGTTCCACCTCACGTTTCAGCTCCACTTCCACTTCAACTTGTTTTGCTTGATGACTGTCTAGTGATTTAGATTGTGCGGCAAAGGCTTTTTGTTCAGCAAGAATGCTATCAAATTCTTGCTGATACGTTTGGTCACAATATTTTTTAACATATTCTTCTAGTAGCATTAAAGTATCAACTTTATTATTTTTGACAGCTAATTCAACTAACTCTTTAATATTGACAATTTTGCTTGGTACCGTGTGTTCATCTTCAATTATTGCTAATAACAAATCTGGATTTGCTGTACTGGTTGCAAGATGCAATATACCGATTCTAAAAAAACGATGGGTAAAAGTTTCTTTGAATAATCGATTTGCTTCGGGTTCTAAGTTCTCTCTTAAATTCATTAAAAATAAAACAATTTTAACTTCACCTCTAATTATCGCAATCATTAAAGCATCATTATTACGGTTATTGTTTATTAATGCGCGATTTAAACATCCATATTTTTGATAACTGGCAACCATTTTTTTGACAAGTTCAATATTTCCTTCGTAAACAGCGCTGAGAAATAAATTATAACCATCTGAATCCTTCACATTATCAATGTATATATCATAAGGTGGTGTGGCTTTGACTAATTGCTTTGAGGTATCTGGCATCCAGTCGCGAGGTTCATAAGCTTGAAATAATCCAGTATTAGTGAAAGCTTCATAAGTAATGGGTTGTTTTTCTGGCGAGCGTCCTAGGCATAAGGCAAATCTATCGTAGAGAAAGTCAACAGCAGACGGTAGATCTGCTTTTAAACCTTTGTTGGGTTCAAATATAATAATTTTACCTGTTTTATCTTTAGTCACCAGGATAGCATGGTTACAACTG
>CAYGUK010000013.1:0-41443 GCA_964352985.1 uncultured Legionellales bacterium | reverse complement strand
TTTTTTATCTATATTAACCAGTAAATAATTCTAACAACTCCCAACAAAACATAGTGAATTAGTAGGCATTGCTTCCAACATTTGTTGCATATTTACTTTGGTGAGTAAACCTATTTGTGTTCCTTCTCGCACAAATTCGCCAACATAAGGAACAGCGAATAAATTTAATATCAAGATGACATCACGGGCAGGATAAATGGTTAAGGGATTTTTGGCCGTAAATATTCTAACATTACTAATCATTGTGTCAAAAAATATTTTTTGTTGCATTAAGCCTCTAATTCTTTGAGGTGCAAGATTAGCGACATGTTTTAAATGCAAATATTTTTGCCTTGCTATTAAATCCTCGGCATTTGCAGCGAGGGCCTCTAATTCCTCATATAAACTTTCATCTTGGTGTAGCGCTCTAGTTAATTGATCATGATCCAATGTAGCAATAAGTGAAATTTCCCATTGGGATAAGGCTAAAATATTTTTGTAAGCAGTGAGCGCTGATTCATGCGCAGGTAAAGGTTGAATTTGCTGGCTTGTTGTTAAGTGAACACCAAAATAACAGAGTAATTGGCAAATCCCCGCCGTGTCTAATTTATACGAGCTATCATATTGGTCGGGATGGCTTCGCTTTGCCTGTTCTAAATAATAATTTAAGTTTGTAATTATTGTGGCTTGATCTTCGCCATAGGGAGTCGACAGCATGTTGATATACTATTATTTTTTTAAACACTAATAGTAAGTATAGACGATTAGCAAGAAATGTTATAATGTAACAAGTTGAGTATTGGGTTTATTTGCCAAACTTTGATTATATGAACGATAAACAGTGTGTAACATCGACAAAAATGCAGTTAAAGTAACGTTATATTTAGAGCGGGTCATAAGTTCTTGAAATTCGTCCAGATCAAGAGGGCGATCTGCTTTTTTATTGTCATTTAGTTTAGTGATAGCAATAACAAGGGCATCTTTTAATTTTTTGTTAGTTTTCCCAAGTTCATCAAAGGCAAAATAATAACTTGCCAAGGGATTACTCTCAGGTAAGGCACTAATTTCATCAGGATGATGGGCGATTAAATCGATATTACAACTTTGCGCGAGTATGAGAATAACTTCTTCGTCACCAGAAGCGATGGCAAAGTATAAAGCGCTTTGGATATCATCTTCTGGTATTTGGGTGCAAAGCCATGGGATTAAAGTTTTTTGTTTACCTAAACATGCCGCATCAAGTGCGGTGTGAGGTTGGCCTTGTTCTGGGTAGCCTGATTTGACATATGCAGAGTGGGGTAGCTGTAAAAGTTTAACTAAATCACCTGCTTTTGCGTATTCAATGGCGTTATCTGACTGCTGGGTCTGAGTTAATTTTTCAAACCCGATAGGTGAAGTAAACAAAATAATTCTCTAATAGACGATATGAATGGAACAGAATTTTAACTGATTGTTATTAAGCTTTTATGACAAAACATGTCATTTTATATTATATAATACTATAACATTTTGTCTTTCAGATATTCTGGGTAAAGATTCATTAGTTGTTGATTTAAGTGTTGCTTGAATTTCATAAAATCAAGAGCTTGCATATCTTCTTGCAATACTTCAATTTGCTGAATCCTCGTTAAGAACGCTTGCTTTGTTTTACAAGCTAATTTTGCTTTAATGTTTTCAATATATTCATAGATAGTTTTATAGGAGAGATTTAATTCATCGGCAATTTTTGTGTAACGAAACCCTCGTAATAATAATTTAATACAGTCCATTTCTCGCTGAGTAAAATAAAGCGTATCATTAAGCCCTGTCAGGTAATAACGCTTTAAAGTCATCTGTTCTAAATAGTCATTGGATTTTAGTCCTATTTTACTTTCCATGAGTATGGGGTCGAGCAGTGACGCTTTTTTTTTGTTAAATCCTGAAATGGGGAAGCGTTGTTTTTTTGCCTCTGTGATAATTTTTGCGGCTTTATCTTTAAAATATAATAAGAAATGGCGAATAAAATCGAGGTGAGAAATGATACTTCTTTCAAAAAATTCTGTTTTACTCGGTGCCCCCAAAACGATGATTTCAACATGGCAAGGATTAAAAAACGGAATCAGTGTAATATGACTAATATCAAATAATTCTTTTAATGGTTGTATTAAATATTGATAACAACTCGACGCTTTTGGATAGTCATCGACAAATACAATTTTGTGATGAATAAAGTCTGGAAGTTGATCAATATGCAAATATAACTGATTATCATAATAATACTGAGACCAATCACTACGATTGCTTAAGGCAAAGGCTTTTAAATCAAAATAATATCGCTGTAAGGAAAAATAATTCAAGCCAAATACGTCTTTTAAAGGTTGACAAAGATTATTAATCGTTTGGCATGAAGTGTTTTCGATGTGATTAGGGTCAAAGCGTCTTTTATACATTATTTTTTTCATCCTGATTATTTTGTCTCAGTATAGTCTGTTTTTTAACAACAAAATTATGAGGGAGATTGTTTTTCTGATGAATCACAACGGTGAGTCTTTCTTGTAATTCTTTTTTTGAGTTGCATTTGAGTTTGTCTCTGATTTTCTCGATATATTCATAAATTGTTTTTGCTGATATCTTTAATTTTAATGCAATTTTTTTATAATTATAACCCGCAACAATTAGCTTAATACAATCCATTTCGCGACGAGTAAAATAAATATCTTCAGGAATATCCGGCAAATAAAAACGGTGAATGTTTAATTTGCTGATAAAAGTATTAATTAAAAGATGTTTATCTGTTTTTAAGGGGGTTGTTTGAGGCTTTGCATTCATGAGTATGTCATGCTCATTGAAAAATTTATGTTCTGCTGCTGCTTTAATTTCATGGCGGGCTTTGTCATTAAAATATAACAGAAAATGTTTTAAAATATCATAATGTGAAATAATATTTCTATAAAACGCCTGATCTTGTTTTAAGGTGCCTAAAATAATGATATCTGTATAACTAAAACTATGAAAAGGTAATACTGTTAATTGATAGATACCAAGCTTTTTTTGTAGCGGTAATATTAAATTAGACCATATTGCACTGTCTTTTGGATATTCTTCTAAAAATAATACTTTTACTTCGGCGATATTCGGATAAGTGGTGTTTGATTTATCTTTTGGCTTTAAATAGTAATTAAGCCAATCATGCCGATTAGATAGAATAAACATTGAGTTATCATGATAGTAACGATTAAGTGAAAATAAATTAACATTTAATATATTTTTTAGCGGTGTAATTATCGAATTAATTTTTCTGCTACATCTAATTATTTTATTATCAATTGTCATTATTTTCTCTAAGTTCATTTAGTCCAATAATGTAATAATATTACAGGCTGCATGCTTGCCCTACCCGGAATAAACTATCACTATTCTGGTAATTCAAATTTGTAAATAATAAATACTAAATTCTGGCTTTTAAATTTTTATTTACTAAGCTTAATGTCAAGCATTGAACACTACAAAATAGAGCTAAAAAATAGGTCTACAAGAAAATTTGTTAAAAAGGAAAGATGTCATGGCGAGCATAGATCAGGATCAAATGTTGCAACAATTAAATGGGGAATCATTAAATCTTATTGAAGGAACAGCAAATGATGACTATTTAATGGGCTTGGACGAAGATGACGAAATTTATGGTTATGACGGAAATGATATTATCATTTCTAATGGGGGTAACGATCGAATATTTGGCGGTCTGGGTGCTGATTATATTTATGCTATTGAGGGAAATAATTACGTTTGGGGTGAAAGCGGTGATGATACGATTTATACAGGGATAGGCAATGATGTTTTATCAGGTGGTGACGGAAATGATGCGATAATTGATATTGGTGGTGTCAACCAAATTAATGGCGATGAGGGTGATGATTTTATTTATGTGAAAAATGGTGAACATACTATTGAGGGTGGAGCAGGTAATGACACGATTTATAGTTTTAGTAACAGCACAATTAATGATAGTGCGGGAAATGATCGCTATTTTTTAATAGGGGGTTCAAGAAATTTTGTACAAGATTTTTTCGGTAATAATTATGTCGTTATTGATAATAATGGAAGTAATACAGTTGTTTTAGGCGATGGTAATGACCAAATAGATATTAATCGAGGAAACAATCTTATTTATACTTCTCACGGTAATGATACTGTTACCATAAGAGGTGGAAATAATTATGTTATTCTTGGCGATAACACGCATCAGGTTAATATCGAGAATGGTACTAATACTTTAGTATATGTTGGTGGTAATGATACTTATGTTGCAACAAATGGCACTAATAATTTTTTTATTCGGGTGCATTTAACTGAGGGAAATCACATTGCTATTACTGGCGGTGTTGGTGTTGATACGTTAAATTTTGCAATACGCACGACTGACGCGTTGTGGTATCAAACAGCAGTTAATGATTTTTATCATTTTTTAGAATCAAATCCCAATCATGAAACGGTATTTGATTTTAGCCAATATGATCCCGAAGGATTATTTTTGCAATTAACCGTCAGTGGTATAGAAAATATATCTGCGGGGGGCTATATCTTTAATCCATCTACACCTCAAAATATTATATTGTCAAATAATAGTGTCGATGAAGCCGCTACTGAAAATACCCTTATTGGCCAAGTAACAAGTGATAATGATATTGATGAAGTGCCAATTTATTCTTTAATTGATGACTATCAAGGTTTATTTCGAATTGATGCAAATACGGGTGAATTATTTTTAGCTGAAACTGGAATTCTTGATATTTCAAATCAAGCCAGTTATATCATTGAAGTGCGTGTTGATGATGGAAATAATTTATGGACGATAAAAGAATTTAGGATTGATGTGACACAATCTAATGTTGCACCTTGGGATATCGAACTTTCAACAAATCGAATCAATGAAGACGCGCATCAGTTCCAAGCAATAGGGCGTGTGACGAGTCAAAATGAAGAGCATGAACAAGCCACTTATCGATTAATTGAAGATAACCAAGGTTTATTTTTAATTGAAAATGAAACGGGTATTCTACGATTAGCAAAAGAAAATGTATTGGATTTTGAACATCAACAACACTATCAAATTCGTGTTGAAGTAGATGATGGGCGTGGTGGTGTTTCGCTAAAAGATTTTACCATTTATATTAATGATAAAAATGAATTAACGACAACGCATCAATATAAAGGTTTATTAAATGGTTTCGGACAAACTGTGGCGGTGATTGATGGTAGTTTAGCTTACGATATGGCAGTTTTTGGAAATGGTTTGGGGCCTGATAAACGAGTCGTTGGGGGCTATGATTTTATTGATAATGATGCCGACCCTATTTATGAAACAGGTTTAGATCATGGTACATGGGTAACCAGTATTATTGCCAGTAGTGGATCTCGTGCAATTGGTTGGGCACCGGAAGTTGATATTGTTTCCTTGAGAGTGTTTACTAATAATGGTGCATCAGCGAATAATGCTGTTTTAGGCGCATTAAATTTTATTAAAGCAAATCAGGATTCATTTAAAAATCCAATTACGACATTTAATTTATCGCTAGGCGATAATTCTCATAGCAATACGCCACAATCTTATTACGAATCGATTTTATCTGAGCTGAAAGAATTAAATTTGTTTGCAGCGGTTGCCGCGGGTAATGGTTTTATAGGTCAAACAACACCTGGGTTGGCTTATCCTGCTAGCAGTGATTTTGTCGTACCTGTTGCTGCCCATGAAAAAGCGAGTAATGATCTCATTAATTATTCTCAACGTAATGAAGATGTTATTGTTGCTCGTGGTCGTAGTGTTTTAATTTATGATAAAGATTTAAGTGATCAAGCTGGGTTTGAAACTTTCGGAGCCGCAAGTGGAACATCATTTGCTGCGCCACAAGTAGCTGGCGCTGCGATTCAATTGCGAGAGCTGATGGAAATTGTTGGTCGTGAAAATGTTGATCAGGATATGATTTATCAACATATGCGACAAACAGCTAATCCGATTTATGATCCCATCACTGATACAACTTATTTGCAATTAAACATGGTGAATGCTGTTAATGCCTTAATGCCAGTAGATGATTATGGTAACGATGCGTTACATGCAACACAGCTAGGTGAAATGTCTGGGCATTTTTCGTTAACTGGTTTTATAAGTGCGACCTTTAATCATGATTTAGAAAATAATGGTAAAGTGATTGGCGTTAATCATTATGATATCGATTATTTTAATTTTGTTGCAGGATTTGATGGGGAATTAATTTTAAATGCGCTATCTGTTGGCGTTTCAAATATAACCTTATCTTGGCTTTATGATGGGGCTGCCGTGATTAACAATCAGTCAATTGCTATAAACGTGGTGGCAGGAAATGATTATTCGCTTGGTATTTCATCTTTATCCGGCATGGGACATTATGAAATTATCGCGTCTTATACGCAAAATTTATTTCAAGATATGAATGAAACAGCGCCAGACAATATTAGACTCAATAAAATTTATGTTGTCGATAATGCTGAAATCGGCGATGTGGTGAGTCAAGTTTTAAGTGATAATGATCAAGGCGAGCATGCAAATTATCAACTACTCGATGATGCCAATGGCTTATTTCAAATTAATGCGACAACCGGTGAAATAATTTTAAGCCATGCTATCACTGATCCATCATTAAAAAACATTAGTTTTACTGTGTTAGTTGATGATGGTTTGGGGTTACAAACTAGCGAAACGTTAACGTTGTCTGTGCTTAATTCAAATCAAATCATAAATGACTTTAAATATGATGGTAGTTTAAAAGGTGAGGGACAAACGGTTGCGGTGTTGAGTACTGGTATTGATCACACGATGCCTTTATTAGGGGGGGGATTTGGTGAAGGATACAAAGTGGTCGGTGGTTGGGATTTTGTTGATAACGATAATACACCGCAAGAAGGTCAATCAACGGATGGTTCATTTGAAGCGAGTATTATTGCAGGTCAAAATGCAAATTATCAAGGTTGGGCGCCTTCATCATCTTTAGCCGCAGTACGAATACTGGGTGATTGGTGGCAAATGAATAATGCTTGGTTAAAATCGGGATTACAATGGGTCATCGATAATGCGAATTCTTTTGCAAATCCTATTACCACCGTTTTTTTACCAATTTATAATCAAAGTTATCACAGCAACATTCCTTTAGATATTGTCGAAAATGAATTAGCCACGTTAAAAGACATGGGGATATTTTTAGCGGCTTCAGGTGGAAATAATTTTGTTGGCGGAGGTGGTGGTCAAGGTGTCACTTATCCTGCGGCAAGTCCTTATGTTGTTCCTGTGGGTAATCATACGCAAAGTGGTGATGAATTTTATTTTGCATCTCAGCGAAACGAAGCATCAATTATTGCAAATGGTCATAGAGTTTCAGGTTATCGTCCTACTTTTGGCGACGCGGGTGAGGGCGTAGAACACGCGGGTCTTAGTATCAATACTACTGTCGCAGCAGCTCAAGTTACCGGCGCAGCAGTGCAAATTAGAGAATTAATCGAAATTATTAATCACGAATCAGTCACTCAAGATGATATTTATCAACTCATGAAATTACACAGTGACGAGCTTTACGATCCCTCAACTAATGTGAATTATACAAAATTAAATGTGCAAAAAATAATTGAAGCGGTCATGCCAGAAGATGATTTTGCTAATCAACTTGATGAAGCCTTTGACTTAGGTGTGGTGGAACAAAATTTATCGTTTACAGGATTTATTGGTGCTGATTTTAATTACGATGCGGTTAATAATTTTAAAGTCACTGGCATTAATAATTATGATCGGGACTTTTTTAATGTGAGCGTCAGAGAGGATAGCATTGTTACTTTTTCGCTTCATGCAATTGGGCAATCATCAGCAGAGTTAACTTGGTTAAGCAGTGAATTGAATGTTGAAGATAATACTGTCCTACAAGTAAATTTACAGGCAGGAGAGCATTATCAGTTAGGGGTAACATCAACACAAGGTATTGGTTATTACGAAATACAAATTGATGTGAATGCGCCAGCACCAATTGTAGAATCAACAGAAGCTTTATCTTGGCAAGCAATATTTGGGTCGGGTGTAGAAGAGAACACAACGATTGAATCAAGTCCAATAACACCTCTCACGACTCAAATCTTGATGGCTGAAAACGTTGATCATGTTGTTTATGATGTGTATTAATATTAAGACAAAGTTTAATAGCTTTGATACTCTCAACAAACTTTAATGCACCAATATTTTTACTGATGGTATTAATATTAGCTGTTCGTTCCTAGCTTGGGAAAGTCAGTGTCATAACTATCTTGTTTCACCTTTGCTTGAATTTCATCGGATAATGATTCTAATTGTTGTGCTAATCGGCTAATTTGAGGTTTAAAGTGATGCCAATGATGAATGATTTCTTGTTGACATAGCTCGGAAATATGACTTTGATTAACTTGCTCAGAATTTATTGGTATTTGCTGTCTTGTTAATAAATTAAATAAACACAATGGGGATAACAATAAAATAGGTGTGATATTTGGGATATCGACAGGCTCGTCTTGAAATGAATTTGGGTTTTCACTAATGAGTTTAATAATAAGATTATAGTTTTTTAAAATGGACGTTTTTAATGGTTCGAGTTCTTTTTTAAAAAGCTTGTATTGTTGTTTTTCTGAATGTCGCTGTGGATAGCTTTTGATTGCTGGATTATAAAATTCGTAGGACTCGAGATAGTTTTTAAAAAAGAAATTTGCAATATCAAAAACATAACTATGAACTGATGCGTGTGGCTCTACGTTAAAATAAAAAGCAATATTTTCACCGTAACAAATTAAAGCAAAAATCCAAGAATCTTTTGCCGCTTTTTCAAGCAGGGAGATTTTACTTAGGTATAAGTCGGGTTGTTTGGCTGGATTTACAGAATTGGGTTTCTTTATTGTATCTGGATCAGATGCCATTGTTATTCCTTAGTGGTTATTATCTGTAAATATAATAGAGGAGTTTTATTAAAAATATAGGTTCATTTATAAGCGAATTCAATAGGAATATATTAAATTGTATTTTTAGAAACAGGTAATTAGCGCTAAGATCCGTTAATCCTCATGATTCGTTGGCGGTTTTCTATTATTCTTAATTTGAGATTGATGATTTTTATCATTGAGTATTTTTTGTTTGGCACGTTTCGAGCGTGTTCGTTTTTGGCGTTTTAATTTTTCTATCGCTTTTTGTTTCTTACTTTTTTCTCCCAATATTTGTTCTTCAAGTTTTTCACATAATCGATAACGGGCATAGTAGCGGTTTAATTCTCGAGAACGTGATTGTTGGCATTTTATTTCTATCCCACTTTTGACATGTTTAATGTAAACACAGGATGCGGTTTTATTAATTTTTTGACCACCACTCCCACTCCCTAAGATAAACTTTTCATTGATATCATTTTCTTGGATACCGAGTTTATTCATCCATTGTAGCAATTGTTGCCATTTTTCTGGCTTGATCATCCCTGTCTCTTAAATTAGGTAAAGGCGTTATTATAGTAACAAGCTTAAATTTTGTGAATTCCTATCTGTTTATTTTGCATAAGTTAAAAAAAAGGGAGGCTGGGTTTGCTTAAGCGCGTGAGTGAGTGATCTAGAATGTTGCCGACTAAAATGAAACGTCTTTATAAAGAAGATTCTTAGGCTAAGTCCTTAAATAAATTTTCTAAGATTTCTGACCAAAGGTTACAAACATTAAGGAAATATTAACAAATAAGCAATGCCAACAGTTCAATCCTATGCTAAAGGCTATCCTCGATTAATACACGCCCTCAATTACATCAGAAAATTTACGGGTAAACTATGATTTTTAGATGTTTTCACCTTGAAATCTACGGGGAAATGATCATTTTCCAGGTTTATTCTGGAGAAAAATACTTAAAATTATGGTAGATAATGAATTTTTATTTTAGAATATGTTACAAGATTGTAGACTGTGTTATGATACTCACCTAGTTAGTTATGTGACATGTAAATTTATATCATATTAACCTAAGAATGCCAAAATGTCTGATGTCGATTTTTACAAAAACAATCTCATGGAAGTAAGCCATTGCATATTCATCCTTTTAGATGAAAATTGTATGATACTTCAATTTAATGAAATTGCGGCCCTCACCTTTAATAAAACGGCATCAGAAGTTATAGGACAAAACTTTTTTAACTTTATAAAAAAAAGTGGTGTGATTTTTCCAAGCTTTATTCTTGATCGTTTGCAAAATAAACAAAAGACGCTTGGTTTCTATTCAGAGTGTAACCATACTTTAAACAATCAATTTATTTTGTGGAATTTAATTCCGAATAAAAGTGATGAATTTAATTATGTCTCATTAATTGGGATGCCCAGTACGGAACACACACGTCATCATAAAGAGTTGTATTCCATTATCAATCAATTACCCCACAAGATTTTCTGGAAAGATAGCCAATCTATTTTTATGGGTTGTAATACGGCTTTTGCTGAGTCGGCAGGATTTACATCAGCCCGCGAAATCATCGGCAAAACTGATTTTGATATGCCCTGGAAAACAGAAGCGGATAAATATGTTGCCGATGACCAATTTGTTATCACTCACAATAATGACAAATTGAATTACGAAGAAATTCAAACGCAACCCGATGGTAGCGTAAGAAACATGTTTGTGAGTAAAGTCCCGATGTTTGATGATGAAGATAATCTAACCGGCGTGTTGGGTGTGTTTGCAGATATCACCGAAAAAATCGAAAAAGAACAACAATTAATCAAAATCAAAGAGGAGCTTGAACGTTCAAACAAAGCCAAAGATTTTTTTATTTCAATGGTTAGCCATGAATTAAGAACACCTTTAAATTGTGTTTTGGGCACCACTGATATTTTATCGCGCGAAAAATTAACGCCCTATCAACAAGAGTATATTCAAGACATTGTTAATAGTGGACAAAACATGCTTAGCCTTATTAATGATTTAATCGATTTTTCGCGTTTAAAAAATTTAAATTTGAAAATTAGAAATGAATTTTTCAATATCAAAAAGTCATGTAAAAAAGTAATTCAAAATTTTATTTATAGTGATTATAACGATGAAGTGGGCATTCGTTATGATATTGATGAATCTATTCCTGATTTGGTTAAGTCTGATGAATTGCGCTTTGTGCAAATTATTGCAAACTTACTATCAAATGCCAGCAAATTTACTGAGCAAGGTGAAATTAGATTATCGATGTCTTGTATTAGTAAACACAGTCAAAAAGTTAAAATTTTATTTTCAGTTGAAGATACGGGTATCGGTATCCCTGAAGATAAACTCCCTTATTTATTTGATGATTTTTACCAGGTGAATATTGATCATAAATATCGTCGTAGTGCTTCTGGTTTGGGGTTGGGATTATGTATCGTTAAAAAAATCTTAAACATCATGGGAACTGATATTAATGTAACAAGTCAGGTGGGCCAAGGGACTAAATTTACGTTTATTTTAGATATTGAATATCAAGATGGTCCGTCGGCAAATCATCACATTGCTAACAATAAGCAACCTGAGCAATATCATAAAAAAGTGTTATTGATTGAGGATGATTATATCAGCCAAAAAGTAGCAGTTAACATCTTAAAAAACTTTGGTTTTGAAATCGATGTGGCAACCACGGGTAAAAGTGCTTTAGAGTTAATTGAAAAAGGGGATTACCAAATTATTTTTACCGATATACAATTACCTGATATCGATGGTGTCTCGATTGTTAAACAAATCAGGCCTGTTTTTAAGCATCTCATTATTGCCATGACTGCTTATACCAGTAAGGATGAAATGAAAGATTTCTTAGCGATCGGCATAAACCATGTAATCGAAAAACCATTGTCATATGAGCAAGTAGAAAAAACATTAACAAAACTTTTATATGAAGAAGGTGAATACTTAAAATGATGTCACGTCTAGCTTTATTACCTGATGAGATAGTGTACCAAAGGAAACCTGTTGTAGCCGTAGTCGGTGCTGGTTACAGTGGTATTGAGAGTGCAAGACAACTAGCAGCAAAGGGATATCATGTTTATGTGTTTGAAGCTAATCCTAAACCTTGTAGTTTATCAAGCTCGGCTCATGCTGGCCGTGCTCATACTACTGCAGGTCACTATCTTAAATCTTATGACTTAGCTCAACAGATTATGACATCAGTTTTTCAATCACATGCAAAACATGATCTTGAAGAACAACAAAATTTTCGATCTATATCGCATACCCTATATTTAATTCATCATGATACACCAGAAGATACGATTAAACTGATACAAGAAAACATGGAAAAGTTGAAAAGATTTTATGATGAATTATGTCACCAGCACGACACCAACCCTTATAGTTGTTCTGGTGATGAGTTATTTGAGATAGTCCCTGTTCAAGAAATTGCTGCAAAAGGGTTACATGGAGCAGAACATATTCAAATGGCATTTAGGGTACCTGAATGGTTATTAAATGTCAGAGCTTATAATGAATTTCTAATTAGAGAAGTCACAACAAATCCAAATATCACCCTTTTAACAGAGGTAAATGTAACAATTGATGAAAGTGGTAAAATTCATTGTGTTGATAAAACAGGTATTAAAGCGGTTCTCCCTAAAATGAATATGATTTTGGCTGCTGGTAGTCATAATTTTCAGTTATTGTGTCCGGGTAAAATAGATCCGAGAACAATGCGTCGTAAAATTACTGGGCAGTATCCATTAGATGGAATTGATCGAAAATTGCTTAGTTTACTTGAGAAAGAGCCAGCTCTGTGGGTTGGATTTGATAATCCGGTCGCTCAAAAGGATCGATTTGGATGTTCGTTGGCTTTACATAAACATCCCACTAATCAAGAATTAAGCTATGTTTCAATTACAGTAGAAGGATTGACAACAACTGTTGAAACTCCTTCACAGTTAAGAGATATTCCTAAGGCGATAGATCCAAAGGTTTTTAATGGAGTTGAGCAAATATTTGGTCAACGATTTGATATGTCTCGAATGAGGTTTTGCATTGGTGATGTAGTCACCGGTGCAGTATCAAAAAATAACGGTGACTTTGGACAAAGACATGTTACTGATTATGTTCATGCTGTTTTCGTAGCAGGTAGTAAAGTAAATGTGGCTATCGTTGCGATGGAAATTTCTAAGATATCAATGGTACGAGAAGCTGCGAAGCAAGCGGGCGATGTATTAGAGAAAATTGTAAAAGCGAGCCTTAGCCCAGTTCAATCACCCGTTATACGAGGTCTTACGGGTGGAGCCCAAGATATCACTCGAGAAAAAGGTGACGCCGCCGCTTATGCTTTTTACCGTTTCTATGAATCCGCCTTAAAACCTACTTCTCAAACTGAACCGAGAATGTCTAGTTTCGCGCGGATACACAATCTCGGAGTGCAACTTCCTGCTGATCGATTTGATGATGTTCAATCCCCTGCTGTACTGGGGGAGTTTGAACTAGATTCCTTAGATCTTACGACTAGTAGTGATGTGGAGCGTGAGCTGCCAACTCCCCCATTACTTTTTACTAAAACTGATAGAGAATTAAGCGATGCTGGAGTAAGAGGAAGGTCGGATTCGATAGTACCTTTTACTTCTTTAGCTTCCTTAGGTTTTCATGACGGTGTCTTAGAATCTTCAGAAGCTGAAAGAAAAAAGAAAGTTGATAGTAGACACTCTCCTTTATTTGGCGATGTATATGATTGGAGCCCAGGTCGTGGCGATGTATATGATTGGAGCCCAGGTCGTGGAAGAGTTTTTTTCAGGCGCGCACCTTCTGCCCCACCCGAACCTTGTCAAAAGGGAGGATTAGCTTCTGGTTTATTAATGACTCTTCAAGATTTTTTTGAGGTTCATGTTATGGCTAATTATGGGAGTGCTGCACAATTTTTACAACACATGCTGTTTTTTAAAATTATTAGGGCGCAGCAATTATCTTTAGCATCATCTCCATTTTCAGGAGAACAAGACTTATCGGCCTATGTCCAAGAAGAAACGACCAGTCCCAACAAACTTTTAACAAAACCTAGTAAAAAAGCTATGGAACGAACGCCACCACACCCTGGACAAATGTAAAAGTGTGAGTTTTAAATAAATTTCCCAATATAATTATCTTGAAGAATAGTCGTTAATTGCCAAAAGAATATTATCTAAGAATATTCGGAGACAAATAAGCGAATAAAGTTAATGCAAAAAAGTTATCTTTAATCTAAGATTTTTTACGATCTTCTTTTTTTGATTTTACTTTTTCCGCAAGCGGCGTTATACCAAATAATTGTTTTTTCAATTTAACCGACTTCGTGGCTTGAATGATCCGTTTTAAGTGTTTATCAGATATATCCACTAAACTATGATCTTGTTGAATTTGAATTTTACCAACGGCTTTGCGTGTGACGCCGCTTTTGTTGGCAATTAAGCCAACGACATCACTGGCTTGTAAACCATGGGCACGGCCAACACCGATACGGCAGCGGATCATGTTTTGATTGTCAAACATCTTTCGTGTTTGCTCAACATGCTGTTGTTTCGCTTTTTCTTTAATCATGGTCTTAAGTGGATCATGAGATTTCTCATCAATGGGAGTGGCATGTTTTGATAATGAAGCGAGTGCGGCAGCAATATCGGTGATCGATGTTTCATGCTTGTGTGCGATGTTTTCAACGAGTTCACGATAATGATCGAGATTTTTCTCGGCGATGGTTTTAAGAATTGAATCAGTTAATTTTTCTGTGCGCTTAATGCTTAATTCATTAATCGTTGGTGGTGATACTTGTTTGATTTGTTGTTTTGTTAGGCGTTCGATAATGCTTAACATCCGCTTTTCACGTGGTTCAACAAATAGTAATGCTTTCCCTTGGCGACCCGCGCGACCGGTACGACCAATACGATGAATATAAGTTTCCGGATCTTGAGGAATATCATAGTTGATCACCAGACTGATTCTGTCGACATCTAAACCTCTGGCTGCAACTTCAGTGGCAACAACAATATCAAGATTTTTTTGTTTGAGTCTATTGATGACTTTTTCACGTAATTCTTGTGCAAGATCACCATTTATCGCCGCAGCAGAATAGCCACGAGCGGCTAATTTTTCGGCTAATTCAGACGATCCATGTTTGGTACGGGTAAAAATAATAATTGCATCAAAAGTTTCAACTTCTAAGAAGCGAGTTAAAGCTTCTAATTTATGTTGTTTGGTGACCATGGTATAGCATTGTTCAATAGTAGTAACCGTTTCAGTGCGACTTTGAATTTTCACTCGCTTTGAATTGGGAATATATTTATCTGCTATATTCAAAATAGATTTAGGCATAGTTGCAGAAAATAAGGCTGTTTGATGTTTTGTGCTAATTTGTTCGAAAATCCATTCGACATCATCAATAAAACCCATATTTAACATTTCATCCGCTTCGTCTAGGACAACGGTTTTGATGCCAGATAAATCCATTTTACCACGACGCAAGTGATCCATGACACGACCGGGCGTACCAACGATAACATGAACACCACGAGCAAGGGCTTTTAATTGTGGATGAAATGATTGGCCACCATAAATAGGTAAAACATGAAAATCTGAAATATATTTCGCATAACTTTGTAAAGATTCAGCAACTTGGATAGCTAATTCACGCGTTGGCGTTAGAATTAACGCTTGGGGTTTTCTATTTTTAATATTAATTTGATTAAGAATAGGTAGGGCGAATGCGCCGGTTTTTCCTGTTCCGGTTTGAGCTTGCGCCAATAAATTATGGCCTTCTAGTAACAGTGGAATACTTTGCTGTTGAACCGGTGATGGGCTTTCATAGCCCAAGTTGTCTATTGCTGATAATAGTGATTGATTAATGCCTAACGCTTTGAATGTTGTCATGAATTTTGGATGGCCTATTTTTATGATGTTAAGAGGAAAATCTCGTTGAAAATTTTGCCGATAAATCTAATTAAATGAGGCATATTATATCGGTCTGTCTGCTTGATGTCTACATATTAAATCAATAAGATAATGAGTTATTTAAGTGATTTAATTGGGTAGTGAATGTTAAAACAAGATTGGGAGCGTAGAACGAAGCCATTTCCTTTAACGCAATGTCAGTTTGAGCAAATTTGTTTAAAAAATAAGTTAGCTCTAATCAATGGTTTTGAGTTTATTTCATTAGGCTGTGCCAATTCGAATTACCTTATTAAAAGCGAATCCACTCACTTTATTTTACGAATTTATAATAGAGATAGTCAGGCAATTTATCGCGAACAAAAACTAGCGAAGTTATTAGCACCTGAAATTCCCATGGCTAACATTCTTGCTATTGATGACTCTGGTGAAATCATTAATGCGAATTATGCGATTATTCATTTTGTTGAAGGGGAGTTATTTCGAACACGGTTACTGCAAAGCGAGAGTAAAGCGTTGACGATTTTAGCGAAACAAGCTGGTTTTTATTTAGCAAGAATTCATCAACACGAATATAAAACTCAAGGCTTTTTAAATCAAAACTTAAGCGTTGAAAGCGAATTAAACGCTAAAACGTATTTTGATTATTTACAGTCGTTATTAGTGATGGATAAAGTCAAACAACTTTTAGGGCATCATTATCAAAGCCTCGTTAATTTTATTATGACCAATCAAGCGTTATTAACCATTAGCTCAAAACCCACGTTGACTCATGGTGATTTTGATAGTGCCAATATTTTAGTCGCTCCGAAAAAATCAGGATGGGAAATCACCGCTATCTTGGATTGGGAATTTGCGTTTGCTGGGAATATTTATTTTGATATTGGTAATATGCTACGTTATTCGCATTTATTACCGGCGAGTTTTTGTAATTGTTTTTTTCAGGGATTACAATCAGGCGGTTTAATGTTAACAGATGAAGTTATGTTGCGAGCAAAATATTTTGATTTGATTTCTTTGCTTGATTTAATCACCCAAAATAGTGACGTACCGAGAGTAAAGATGGAACGAGATATACGAAATTTAATTTTAAATACCATCACATAAGGTCTTAGCTCATGATTTTCCCTAAGATTATTACTCAAAATGTTTAATATGAATGTAAGCTTTAACGGGTATACTCAATTTAGGGAAACTGGTAAAATAAGATTTTGAGATAACGATTAATATTCACTTATGACAGATATTCATCCTAGTGTTATGCAATATTATTTAGCCGCAAAGCATTATTTGCTGCCAGCGGAAATTGATTATGTCATCGATGGCTGTCGAATTGATTTTGCCGGAACACATTTTTATTTTTTTTATTCATGTAATCCTTTTAATACAACGTCGAGTTCTGTGTTATCAAGCAATAAATTTTGTGCTAACAAAGTATTAGAGGAAGCAGGTATACCGGTGCCTAAAGCGGTGATTATACATCTTGATGAATATGAAGATAATCAATTATCAGAGATAGTGAAAGACTTAACTTATCCGCTTGTGGCAAAACCCGCGCTTGAAAGTAGCAAAGGGAAAAATGTGTTTTGTAATATCCAAAATTTTGAGCAATTAAATAATTTTTGTAAAAAAACATTTCCTGAAGCAAGTTTTTTAATTATTGAAGAATTTCATGGCGGATTAAATTCATATCGGGTTTTACTGTTTAATCAAAAAATCATTGGCGTCGTATTGCGTTATCCCGCGCGGTTAACTGGAGATGGTAAAAGCACGCTTGCCGAATTATTACAGGCAGAAAATAATAAACGAGAATTAATGGAAGATTATTTTGCACCGATTGAGCAAGATGAAGAGTTTTATAATTGCATCGCAGAACAACAAGTAAATTTAGATTCAGTATTACCCGAGGGTAAACAGATTTTTGTTAATCATACTTGTAATGCAAATCGGGGCGGCACCTATGAAACAAAGCCGCTCAAAATGTGTAAAGCAAATAAACGGCTTTTTCAAAAAGCAGCAAACATATTAAATATTAATTTGGTCGGTTTTGATGTGGAATGTCGCGATTTAACAACACCCATCGCAGACAATAATGGTGTTTTTATTGAGGCGAATCAAAGTCCCAGTGTATTGATTCACGAATTTCCTATGTCGGGTAAACCAAATTTTGTGACTCGAAAAATTATTCGACACTTAATCAAAAAACATCCCTTTGCTTATTTAAAAATTCTGGCCACACGTCCCAACATTGCTTTTTATTTAAGATTGTTATTTGTATTTGCTATTGTGGCGATTGTTTTATATTTAACAGTATCATGGACTTCATTATGAAAAATTTTCAATTGCTCGATGTTTCTTTGCGTGATGGCGGTCATCGCACAAAATTTTATTTTGACAAAGAGCATTTACAATATATTTTACCCCGACTCGATTGTAGTGGTATCGATTATATTGAGATTGGCTATCGCAATGGTAGTCTTGAATATCAAGAAAATATTGGACCCGCAGGTTTATGTCATGATGACTTTATTTATTATTGCAAAAGCCTCATCAAGCGAGCAAAAGTTGCGGTGATGGTTCATTGTAAAAATATTCGTAAAGAAGATTTAATTGCACTTAGCGAACTCGGTGTCAATCTCGTGAGGTTTTGTGTCGTTAAAGGGGATTTAGAAAATAGTTATCCTTATATTGAATTTGCTAAACAACAAGGATTAAATTTTTCCATTAACTTTACCCGTTTATCTTATTACGCTATTGAAGACTTGCATCAAGCGATTGATAGAGTGAAAGATTTACAGCCTGATATGATTTATTTGGCAGATTCAAATGGTAGTTTATTTCCTGATGATGTGAGTCTAATTTTTAATACGATGAATGAAAAATATGATATTCCATTTGGTTTTCATGCGCATAATAATTTAGGCTTAGCGCAAAGTAATGTGATTGCGGCCTTAAACTCAGGCGCCAGTATTGTTGATGCTTCATTGTCTGGTATGGGCAAAGGCATTGGAAATTTAGCGATTGAGTGTTTTTTGGCATATTGCCAAGCATTAAAAATTGAACGTTTCGATCTTAATTCTGTGTTAGAGGCGGCCAATTATGTTAGAAAATATTTAGGTATTGGTCACGAAGAAATTGCTTATGATGAATTTCTTCGAGGGATTCACGATTTAACGCTAGGTGATTTAACTCGATATAAAGAAGATAAATGATGAAGAAAATTTTTATTTTAGTTGCAGCCTTACCGCTTGCTTCAGATATTGAAGAATTGCGACCTAAATTTGATTTTCTGACTAATGATTATGAATTACATTTTTTCGATCCTTTAGCTTTTTTACACCTTGCTGATGACAAGAATTATTATAATTTATGGCATAATGAAATTCAGAAACAACTCAAGCAATTTGATGTATTTATCGGTATTTCTTTTGGTGGCGCTATTTTACAACAATGTTTTGATTTATTTACCAATGAAAATAAAAAAATTATTTTAATGTCGACACCTGGCTTTGCTAATGAGAGTTTAAAACAACAGTTAAACAATGTGATTGAACATTGTCGAAGTGGACAGGTTGGTAACGCGTTAAGTGGATTATATCAAAATGTATTTTCACCATTTAATCCACCAGAAATTAATTATGCTGATTATGAAAATGATGTCGCTGCGAAACGCATGATTTTTTCAATGTCTCAAGTTGTTGCCACTGATGCGCGTCGAGGTTTAGAAAATACTTCCCTAGACTATTGTCATTTCATTGGTGAAAAATCACAATTAGTAACCATTGAAAATATTGCTCTCGGAAAAAACGGAAAATTATGTGTAGTGCCTAATGCCGGCATGCGCATGCTAGAAGATAATCCTACCTTTACCCAACATAAAATAGTAGAGTATTTAAATTATGGACACTGAAGAAGCGTTAAAAATTGCGGTTTTACCTGGCGATGGCATAGGGCAAGAAGTCATGAATGTCGCATTGCCTGTTTTTAAGCACTTGAATATTCCAGTTTCGTTACACTTTGGCGAAATCGGTTGGTCATGTTGGGTCAATGAAGGACAAGCATTACCAGCGCGAACATGGGAAATCATAAATCAATGCGATGCGATTTTAGTTGGCGCTGTGACGAGTAAGCCTGAACGTGAGGCGATTGCTGAATGCCAAGTTCCAATCAAAAAACCTTATCAAGCTTCCTTAATTCAATTAAGACAAAATCTTGCTCTCTATGCAAATGTGCGGCCTTGTTTTCAACTCAATAAAAATCAATCGCCTTTTAATTTTTGTGTGATACGAGAAAATACCGAAGGGTTATATGCAGGCTTTGATTTTTATCCTGTTCCCAATGAAATTAATACAATTATAAAATCTTCACCCAGATGGCAAAATAGTTCACCACAAGATTTAAGTTGTTCGCTACGTCTACAATCGCGAGCAGGGTTAACACGGTTATTTCGCTTTGCGTTTCAATACGCCGAAAAAAATAAATTTGATCGTGTGACACTTGCAGACAAAGCCAATGTGTTTCGCCATAGTAGTCAATTAAGTCGTGAAATTTTTGAATCGATTGCTAATGATTATCAACACATAAAAGCGGATATTTTAAATGTCGATGCAGTAGCGATGTGGATGGTAAGACGACCAGAACAATTTGGTGTGATCGTTGCTGAAAATATGTTTGGCGATATTTTATCTGATGTGGGTGCGGGTATTATGGGCGGATTGGGATTTGCAGCCAGCGCCAATCTTGGTGAGACACAATGTTATTTCGAACCCGTACATGGTAGCGCGCCTGCAATAGCAAAAAACAAAGCAAATCCCAGTGCGATGTTTTTAACAATTTCTTTATTATTAAAACAATTTGGATTTGAAAAAGAAGCACAGGCAATTAAACATGCGGTCATAAAAGTAGTAAACGATAATCGATTTGTCACATATGATTTAGGTGGTCATGCCTCGACCTTGGATATGGCGAATGCAATTTTGGTGGAGCTCTAACATGTATGAAGAATTGTTACAATTTTCAAGCAGTGAAATCTCAGATGCCTTAGATGGTCATCAAATTGAAGGGGCATTATTTGGTATAAAACCCATTAATCTTCATTGTAAAATTGTTGGGCCTGCTTATACCGTGCAATATAGTCCATTTAAAAAAAAGCCAAAAGAATTTCAGCAAGCAGGAAATTATATCGATAATGTGCCACCTAATGCCATTATTGTAATCGATAATCATGGGCAATTAGATTGCACGACTTGGGGAAATATTCTAACAGAAGTGGCCATATCAAAAAGAATCCGTGGCACAGTAGTGAATGGCGCAATTCGAGATGTTGATTTTATTAAGCAGGTGCGTTATCCCATTTATAGTGCCGGAGTCTATATGCGTTCTGGCAAAAACAGAGTGTATAAATCAGATGAGCAATGTCAAATTGAAATAAATCAAGTGACGATTAATCCCAATGATATTATTTTTGCAGATAATAATGGCGTATTAGTTATTCCAAATCATTTAGTGCAAGAAGTTATTCATAGTGCTCGAAATATTAGACAAACTGAATCTAAAATTTTAAGGGCAGTAAAAAGCGGTAAAAATCTAGAGCAAGCTAGAGAAGAATATGGTTATGATAAACCTTGGGAATCATAAGTTATAACCGTTTCTTTTTTGTTTTATTTCATTTATTGGTAATCCTCAACATAGATTAACAGTTAGCGGTGACACTTAAATTTGAACATTGATAATAATTGTGAGACGTGATTATTTTTTGCTGAGATTTTTTTTCAAATATATATACACTGCGATTACTTGAAATGGCTGCAACTGCAATCACTCCCGGAATATTCATGCCTGATTTAGCACAATATACTCTAGAGCCATGCCCAACTATATTTTTAATTGTTTTATCAATTGGGGGTGAAAAAAATTGCGCAATATGGGTTAACACACCTTTTTGATTAATAAAATGAAAACCATCATGACAGGGATGATCATAAGTTGAAATGCTTTGTAAATAAGTAAATAAATGATTTGAATGTAAAGTTAAAAAAGCAAGTGGTAAAGTGTTATGAACTAAATCACAATGATAATTGGAAATATTATAATACTCATCATAGAACACTAAGCCCATGCCAGAAAAGTGAGGCAGCGAGGTGATTGCAATTTGATTTGCTAATTGTTTAAATAGCCCTAGCATTGTCATGATAATTCCATTAATTGTTTTTTAGAATCTAATTGATAAATGATGTCATAAATTTGATTTATTTTTGCTGTTGAAAAATCCCATTTTTTTGTTAAGTTTTTTCTCGCCCATTCATAACAAGAATAATGGTCATTTTCTTCAGCAATTGCCGTCCAATCACACACCATTTCAATCAGATCAATGAGGGGCATATTATTCACATTTTGATGTGCCTCTGGGTGATGTGAATTATGTTGGTGATGATGGTTTAATCCTTGTTGAATAGTTTGATAATAATCTTTTGAAAGTTGACAGGTATTCTTTTTTTCATAGTTGTAGTGTAATAATAAGTAAGCCTGAAATTCATTCGTCGAAAATTTCGATAGATCATGATAGCGTCCACGATGCTGTAAAATATTTTTTGTGATACCGCTAAAATTTTCCATCAGTAGTAAATTCTTATTCACTAATGCTCGATGACGGTGTGTGCGTTTCACAAATTTCATGATCATATTTGATGGCATATAGGGCATAAACTTCAGCCTCTTGTAAGTGCTTATCTTTTTCAACATGAATATTAAATTGATGTTGTTGTAATTTATTGATGATAGGGTGGAGTAATGTATGATGATGTATTTCCATTACGATTTGATCGATTTTAGCAAAATCACTTTCGTTTATACCTTGAATAACGTGTAATTCCGCACCTTCGACATCGATTTTAAGTAAATTAATTTTTGCAATATATTCAGTTTTAATAAAGTTGGAAAGCGTATTAAACTGACACGTTACAGTTTGACAATCTGCTAATCGCTTTTCAATTAATTGTTTTGTATTTTCATCTTTTGAGGCCATGCCACTGAAAATAATTTCCGCATCACGTTTTGGATTGGTATAAAGACCTGAAATCACAGAGTACTGTGGATAATAATGAAATATATCTTGTTTTATTTCATTTGATAACGCTTGATTCACACACTGTATTTTATGGTGATAAAATTTAGTGTTATCTTGTAGTTTAGTATACACATCTGGAATTGGTTCAAACGCATAAATAGCGTCAATATTAAAATGCTTCATGATGAACAAACTAAAAAGTCCAATATTAGCACCAACATCAACAACAACGGCATGCTCTGGAATAATGATATTATGTTGCAGATAAGATTGTTCGACAAAAATTTCCTGATATAAATAATCTGTCTCATATTGGGTTTGACTACAAATATTCATACCATTGGGTAAAATTGTTTTCATGATGTTAAATCCTTCTTACAGGCGATAAATTGATCCGCGCAATAAATATCAGGTTGATAGTTTGTATTAATTTTAACGCTGGATTTTAAGTGTATTTGTAGAATAAAAAAGGCGCCTTCGGCATTGCATAACTCTCTTGCTTTTTTATAAAAAAAAGGTGGCGCAAGATCATAGGTGATCAAAATGGCTGCAATTCGCGAAGTTGTTAGTGCTATTTCTTGACATAGTAATTGATTGTGATTAGTTTTTAACGCTATTATCGTTTGTCGCTCTGTTAACGTCTTCGCTATTTCAATGGCATCTATCATAGGTTGATGGCTGTGATAAATATCATAGTTTTGTAAATAATCGAGATTAGAATAATCCACGCGCATAGCCTTCTCCTGTTGTTCCTGATTGTGAGGCTAGCAATAAGGGATCAAAATATTTTTTCGCTAATTCCATGCTCGCAATTAAAAAAGAAAAATTATAGTTAGCGTTTGCTAACGTTCGCATCGCATTATTATAAGTGGTAAAAATGCTGAGCCAGGGTAGGATTTGTGTTGATTTTAAATTCTGATTGAGCTTTGCTAAATAAGCGAATAATTCTTCTGTCACTTTTAAAGAATCTAATCCCATCAAATAAGTGACGTGGACAACGTGTTTAGCAAGTTCGGGATGGTGCTCTAAATAGGTTGCATAACTTTCGATAATATCTAAAAATTCTGTACTGTTGCGACCCTTGCGACCTACTTTTCCATTTAATGCAATATTTCTAATTTTTTGATCAAAACATTCGAGGGTAATAAAAATATCGTATCCTAGTTCACCGATGATATGTTCAAATTGTTGAGGCGTGACGATATTATGTTCTAACACGCGAAAAGTCGCGGGTGTGCAAAATTGATTAATGGCTTTTTTAACTTGAAATAAATGCTCTGCCATTGAACTATAATCATTAAAACATCCTGTGACAACGGCGACACTCTCTAATTCTTTTATAGCATTGGGATATTGTTGAAAAATATTATTCACCATGCTTAATTCATTTAACGTTTGATTCAACCCATTATTCACGCGACCTGTTTTCGCGCCGGCGCACAATACACATTTTTCTAAACATTGTGGACTTAAATTTAACGTCATCGAGCGAAATGGTGAGTGCTCGGTATTTGGATAGTAATGAAAATACCAAAACGGTGTCGTGTGAGGAATTGCTTGTCGCACAATATTCGTTTTAAATTCATCTATAAATAAAACATCGTGGACGAAGCGTATATGAGGATGATTTTTTTCCTTTTGATTTTGCATAGGAATGAGAAAAAAATGAGATTGCTGATCATCGTCATCATAATATTTAGCATAAGTGTGTGTTTGCCAAGTGCCGATTGGCGGCATGCCATGATACGTAATAAATAAGCGTAAAAATAAACAGGGAGAATATTTTTTTGCGGCATCAATGACGGTAGCTTCATGCTGATGATAGCGCTTAGCTAAAATTATTGTAGATGCATTTTGATCCAATATGACGACATTTTTCATTTTCAACACACTCGCATTAAGTTTAAAACAGTGTAATTAAAATCTAATTTATTATTTACCGTATTAATACGGTGATTGTTCACAATATCTCATGCGCTTAATGAGAAGAAAAATGAAATGCTTGATTTTAAAAGATGAAGGTTAAAAGTTTTATTGTTTGAGTAGTAAAAATTTGTTAATTTCCCTACAAGTGATATTCGCCATTGTTTCTGTTAGCTCCATGTTGCATCCGTAGTAGGCTATTGATTCTTCACTATCAACTTTTAGAGAAAAGGCTAATTGTTTTGATAAAATAACTATTGCACAAGCGAATAAACTATCGATGTTAACAGTGGTTAAAGCGGGTGAAAAATAGGTTTTAATAAAATCACGTGTGGATGTGATAAATTGTTGTGCTTCATTGTAAGCTTGGTGACTATAGTACGCAATGACTTCGCCGATTTGTCTAGTGAGTAAATAAAAAGGCGTTTGCCATATGCTTTTTTCTTTTTGCGGCGTGATTTTATTTACTACCTGTTCTAAGCCATAACCAGTTGCAAGACCAAATAGAAAATAAGCGAAAGGTGCGAAATCTTGTTGCGAAAAACTTTCGTAAGTTTTAAATAATAATAAACTGATAAGACTAACAAATTCACGCTTTAACCAAGGGAATTTTACGGCAATATTTTTTTCATCTAAGCGCATGAATTGCAAATGGGAAGATAATAATGTAGTCCCCATCGTGAATAGGGTTGTTTTGACATCTTGAAGATAAATCATGATTAAACCAAGAATGATGCTAGCCGCTTTTTGTGACAGTTTTATCATATCATGACCTGGCGGCGTGAAATGTTGTAATAATAAATAGAAATAATAAATTAAATTATCATCGCGTATAAGTTCTGCGTTTTGAAAAAATTGTTGTTTAAATTTTTGAAAAGCCTGGTTTTCACTTTTGAGTACATTGAGTTTAGCAGTGATTTTATCATTTAATGATTGCAATTTATTTTGATAAAGCGCTTCCGGATTTTGCTTTTTAAGATTTTTTTGTAGACTCTTTAGTGAGTCTTCCGACAATTGCTTTAATATTTCAGCAAGTGAATCACCCTGCTCATAACAATAAAGTTGAATGCGTTTATATTGAAAGTCGAGATCGGTGTATTGATCGGTTTTAATATTTTGCAACATCGCCATGACAAGTTGCAAGCGATAACATTTGTAAACTAATTGCTTTAGTTTTTTATTTTGATTTAATTTATTAACTAACTCGTCTACAGAAACTGCCATGGTGCCTGATTTTAATTTTCAAAATTAGGTACCATAGCAGGCTGATAATGATAATGTTACCTCGGTGTTTGTAAGGTTTTATCCGGAGCACGATAAAAGCAATAATTCAGGTAGATTAAACTCAACATTAAAAGCCCGGCACAAATGCTATGGAGATCAGCTACCGCAATAGGTAATTGAAATATCACATTGCTAATACCAAGCGATACTTGAATGACTAAAATACTTAATACAATCCACATGGCTTTTTTTACATGAGGATGAGCCGTAATTAATAATTGAATCAACACACTTAAAAAAAGTAAAAATAATGTGACGATTAAAGCACCACTACGATGAACCATTTGAATTGTTTCTCGTACGGGATCACTTAAAATACCGCCATCATAATTAATCCCGACGGGATGAAATAAATTAAATGCCTTGGCTAAATACCAATGAGCAAAGGGATGATTTGCATGACAAAATGGAAAATCAGGGCAAACGAGAGACGCGTAATTAGTACTTGTCCACGCACCGAGTAATATTTGACAAAATAATAAACCCACAGCAATTAGACCAAATATTTTAATAAACCTTGGAATGTGTTGAGTTTTTTTAACGCGAGTGCGATTAATTAAATGTATAAGCCACATACTTGATAAAATTAACATGCCACCTAATAAATGCTGACTCACAATTAAAGGCAGTAATTTCCAAGTGACAGTGAGCATGCCTAACACAATTTGATAACACAGCAACAAAATAATAAAACCGTAAAAAAATAAAATACCATAGTTTTTTTGTTTTAAATTAATTTTAATGCCAAGTCCCGCAATTAATAACATTATTAATCCAAGCGTGCCTGCAAAATATCGATGTGTCATTTCAGCCCATGCCTTAGAGGCTACAAGTGGTGTTGCGGGATATTTTGCATCGATTTGGTGAACGATGGCATTGGTCGAAGGAACTGTAATATGACCATAACACAAGGGCCAATCAGGGCAACCTAATCCGGCATCAACTAATCGTGTAAAGGCGCCTAAGCCTATGACAATTAATGTGAAAAGAGTCGCTATTAAGCCCAATTTCGAAATTAAATTTTTATCCATTCGCTTGCTCATTTAGTCATCTGTGGCGGAATTTTAATGAAATACCGCCAAGATGACAAATGTGAAAGTGGGTTTAATGTCGACCTGGTCTTTTGGATTTGTGTTTACTTCTTTTTGTTTTCTGGGGATGTTTTTTTTCTTTTTCTTCTTCATCTCCGAAACTAGGATTATCAACCTGTGCTTCTCTCGAACCCATTTCAACATTAGCCGGTTGTTGTGCTCTTGGTTGTTGTCTTCGGGTAGGTTGTTCTTGCGCACTCTGACACTTGCGTTTTAAACAATATAACGCAGTTAAAAATAACAATGCACCCAATCCCATGGCAACGTAAATTAAGGGATTAGTGGATTTAGATTCTTTAACAAAGACCAATGTAGCAATAGCAAAACCTGCATTTAAATCTTTTGCTGAAATATTGCAAGGACCACTTCCAGTTAATTTGGCGGGCTCGTTAAAGAATAATAAATTGCCTAAAGTTGTCGGTTTAAAACGTGTAAGGTTTTGTCCATCGGGACGAGTGAAACTTGTATTTGACGCGCAGTTTAATTCAAAGGTGACGTCTTCTGCTGTATCAGGATCAGTTGCGGCAACATCAAAGACGCCTTTATCAGTATTGAATGTGCTCCTATCAAACCTTGGAGGTTGATTGACGTTAAAAGTTGTACGGGTTTCTTTTTGTAACGTTGTTCCATCAGGAAAGGTAATATAACTACTCACGTTTAGTTCAACTTCTTTTGCGCCGGGTAGAGTGATAAGACTGAGCGATCCATTTGTTAATTCTTGTCGAGACACACCAGCAAGGATTGAGTCATGTCGAGCGCTGCCTCTTCTTAGTGATATTCCAGGAGATGCAAATAAAGTAAATTGTAATCTTGCAGTTGGTGTTACATTTATAGCTGGGATTTCTGGTACTAAATCATCACCTAATAAATGACTTGAAGATGTATCCAGTAATCTCGGTTGGAAATGAACGGGTAATCCTTGTGTGGGCGGTCCTAACTTTAGTGTAACTAATGTGCCATTAATTCCTTCGGGAAAAACGGTGGTGCGGCATCGTCTTTCTTGGCTTGTTGTGGTCATATAATCGACGTCAATTTGCAGTTTTTCTCCCGATGAAAAAGCAAACGGTGCAACACGAACACCCTCACCACAATCGAATAAAAGTGTTTTTGCGATATTAACAGGATTAAATGCGCGAAATTCATTTTGACTATTTGGCCCCACGCGAAGTTGATTCACCGTACCTTGAGAAGCCATGATGACTTGTCCTGCTAACATACTTGGAAATTTGTCACTAGGTAACGTGAATAAATTGATGGTGGGTACATAAGAAGGGCGAAAAAAACCCAGAGTGTGGCTGGGTGCAACGCCATAGTTGCCGTAAAAATATACTTCGCTAACATCATAAAAATGAGAAAGTTCTCTTTTTCCGACTTTATGAAAACCTGTTATCTGTCCTTTATCTTGATCTAAATCACTGTGATATTCATCTAATATCATGCTCCCACTAAAGGGATTGCCGTCAGAAGTTCTGACGGTTTGTGAGCTAAACACAGCAAAGGCACAATCACCTGAGGGCAAATGAAAGCTATTGATACTATCTGGGAATTGTTCAGAGGGATAATGGTCATGTAATTCTGGATTACTAGAATTATTAACATCAAAAATTAATGCGGCCCTATCATTCGATGAAGTCACACCAACAAATGTTTGTGTGCTCGTCTGACAAAATGCCAGGTCATCAACACGATTAACAGGTAAATCTTCTGGTAACAAAGCTTTCGCAAAGTTATCACCAACAATTCTCGCAGAACCTAAGTGATAGATAAATCCCGCACTACCAAAATAGTCACCTCTAGCGTTTCTTATCCCGCCATCGACTAAAGGTAAATCATAACGAATGGGATCCTGACTTAAGTTATCACTTGGCACTCTTTCAATCTCACCCGAGTGACGAAGATAAACAAGATCACTTCCGGCAGGTACCATGGTGTCAACCCTAAATGGAAATTGATGAAGTTGCTGCAACTCTGGAGCCATGCTGACTGAATATAATTTATCTGACTGCTGTGCTAGGGCTTGACCATTCATAAATGCGCCAATGAGATTATAGGATGCTCGTGGATCACCGGGTATCGTGGTTGAACTTCGATATCGTTCAGGAGCACTATTTCCATCAAAAAGAATCAGATCGCTATTCCGATCTACAATACTTCCACCGCTAGTAGCTGCTGAAGTTAGACGAAATCTAAAGTCGCCAATACTTTGGTGTTTGACATTCATTCCCAACATTTGATTATCTTCCAATTTTGTTTTTGCCAATCTAACAAAGCGATTTTTTTATTGTTACCAGGATCCTTTTAATTCTTTATGCGGAGTGAGTTAGTAATTTACAATTTACCGACAAAAAGCTAACATGGCGTCATGTTTACTGATATCGAAAAATTTATTCATGTGATTGCAGCCATTGCATTTTTTGGCATCACTTTTGTGACCTATTGTGCTGTTTTATTTTCATCGAAAAAATATCAAGGAGTTGCCATTGCTTGGCAGCAACGTTTTGATAGTTTGATATTACTTTTATTTTTTTTATTGTTAGCGACGGGGAGTCTTTTGGTTTATCCGAAAGGATTTAACTACCATACGCCTTGGATTGTTGCCGCCTATCTTTTATTAGGGTTAAGTTTTATATTATTCTTAGGCTTAATGTGGTGTCGTCAAAAAATCGTCAATAAAAAAAATATTTTTTATTCATTTGTTTATCATATTAATCATCTTATTTTAGTGATAGCATTGTTTCTTATTATTCATGATGCCGTCACTAAGCAAACTTATTTTTGAGAATCCCATGTTATTTTTTTGGGTCAAAATATTTCATATACTCAGCGCCAGTTTAATTATTGGTGGTGGGGCTGTGGTTTATTCTGCAGTCTATAGAGCGCATGCAACAAGTGAAAAAAAAACTATCTTACAGGCAGAACGACGCGCGATTATTTATACTTGGCTGGTTATCGCTTTTTTAATGCTGTTTCAATTACTGTCAGGTTTTACTATGTTAAGCGTTAAACCTTATGCCTATCATTTACCTTGGGTAATGTCGACATTTCTGGGTTTTGGTTTTATCTGTTTATTCGGACTATTAATGAGTTTTTATTTGGGTAAATGTCATGATTTAGTGAAGCAAAATTTATTATATTGTGATCAGTATAATCATGCTTGGCGTCGATTTAGACAATGTATTCTTGCCGTCGTGATTATTTTATTATTCATTCTTTTTATGATGATCAATCGTCCTGTCATGTGATAAAATCACGCCAAATCTTAGCAAGGGAGTGAATCATGACAATTGCGATTGGCAGTGAAAATAATACCATTTGTGATGAATCATTATCTATTTTGTCCGTGCCTCTAGTTAAAGTGAACCCGCAAAATTTTAAACCCTACGGTTATTTTGTCACTGATTTTAAAAGTGCAAAAGTACAAATTGTTACGTGGCCTCAAACTGGTTTTCGTCCCATTGATGAAGGCACAGGGCGTGGTGGTGGTGTCACCGAAGGCCATTTTGAAATTTTTCGTGAAGGCAATGAATGTTTTGCTCATAACCATGCGGTTGATGGTCACTATATTACGGGTTGGTATTATGATCCGCGTTTTAAACAAAGTGATATTAATTATCAATCGATTTATACCCGTGAAGCGAATTATCATCCCGATGGTGGACAAGTATTTTTTGCACTCGATAATCAACCGTTTGTTTTATTATTAGCGTTACCTGGTGATGAAGTTAAGCCTGAAGATTTTGTCGCATTTTATTGTGATGGTAGTGTGGGCTTACATATTAATGCGGGTATTTGGCATCAACCGCCATTTCCTATTCATGATCAGATCACCTTTCTTGATAAACAAAGTAAAGTCCATGCGTGTGTGAGTGTGGATTTTGTAAATGAATTTTCGACTTATTTGCAAGTGCCGTTAACCCTTAATTCGTGATCAGTTGCGACATTATCGGAATATAAAAATCTAATGGTGCGACGTTTAGATCAGGCTCTTTGGCTTTTTCATCACAGGTGCGTAAAAATAATTTATCTTTAAACAAAGGATCGCGTTTAAATAATTCAATTTCTTCTTGGTTCATTGGGCCACCTTGATAATTAAGTGTGGCTAAACTTGCCGGTGATAATGAATTCAGATAATTTTTTTTCTGGCTAATTAAATAGCGTTTTGCCGCGATATGACCCCGAACTAATTCCGCTACTCTTAGGGGAAAACCTAAATCGAGTAAATAATTTGCGCCAATATTTTCATGATTCGCTACACCAAATTCACCCATCGTCGGAACATTTTCTACACAGAGATGACCAATATCATGTAATAAACAGGCGATAATGAGTTCATTATCTTTAGCGGCGATTTTTGCAAAATGCGCTGCTTGTAAGCCATGTTGTAATTGTGAAATCGCTTCACCAATATAACCAATGTCATTGGCATTGGTCATTAAGTCAATTAATTGATCAAATTCTGTGGACATCATTTTATCGGGTTACCTAAATTAAATACGCTTTTTATTTTGCTATAGTCGATATTGGGATCGCGCTCACATTCTGGTGGAAAGCATTTTCTTTTTTCCGTGTAATATTCTATGCGTTTATTACCCGCAGATAACGCATTATATGTCGCATAAATGGTGCGACGTGAACGACTTGATAAATTATCTTTGGAATAATGAGGCATGTAAGAATCAAATAAAACAATATCACCTAATTGACATTCTAGTGGTTGCCAATTAAATGTTTGATAAACATCAGGATGAATGGTGCCATCTTCAGCTTGTTTTAGCATTTCTTTATTTAAATGTTCGGCAATATATAAACAACCATTTTCTTCATCGGTTTTTTCAATTGGGATCATTAAGGTGATATGAAATGTTTGCCCAAAGCTTGCAAAGGCAGGCGCATCTTGATGGGGGGTAAACCCTTTACCGCCTGGGAGTTTAAAATTTATTTTTTCTTTAAATAAAGTGGCGGGTTCCCCCAGTAACTCATGCAATATAGCCATGATTTTTTCATGCTGCAATAAATCGGCTAGGGCATGATGATAAGGCACAAAATTTTCGATACGACAAAGTAATTTTTGGTTTTGATTCGTTTCATAATAACGCATCCACATGCCAGGTGTTTCGGGCCAAGAGGTTAAATCTTCAACCCACTTTTTAATGTCAGCTTGCGTTTTTTGATTATAAAATTGTTTTAAAAAAACATAACCACTATCTTGCCAAGTTTTTAACGCAGTTGCAGGTAAGGTGGTTTCAAGTGTCGTACTCAAGATTAATCTCTCCCTTAGGCATTTGAGTTTCTAATAATTGTTCAACTTCATCGACTGAAGCGCCCGTTGTTTCTACACCAAATATGACGGTAAGAATAAACCCTAAAAATGTGGTTAGCGCTATAATCAAAACCGTTGCTAGACTGCCAATATGAAATTCTAAAATGGGTAGAAAAAAGACGCCTAGTACGGCACCTATTTTACCACAAGAAGTTGCAAAACCGTGACCACTTGCACGAATTTCAGTGGGATAAACTTCAGCGGGGATTAGATAAGTGGTGGCGCCAGGACCCAAGTTGATAAAAATATTGAATAAAGCAAAGCCACAAAATATATTAAACAATTGCCACGAGTGCGTGTGAAAAAAAGGACTCACGGCTAATTGTAATAAACTAAATGTCACCACAATAAATCCTAACGCTTGTAATTTAATTCGTCCCATGCGTTCAATTAGTACGACAGCGAGATACGCGCCAATTAAAATAAAAATATTCACAAAAACAGTATTACGACCGAGTGCGAGTGTTTGATGAATAAAATTTCCTTGTGACATAAAATGCATGGAAGACATGATGGTGGGTGTAAAAATGCCTACACCATAATAAGAAATATCCATTAACAACCAAGCACCCGCAGTTAAAATTGTTTGACGAATAAAACGTTTTGAAAATAAATCTCTAAAAGTAAAATGTGATTTTTTTTGGGTGTGAGTTATCGCTGTTTTTTCATCTGTCATTTTATAAATAATTTCTGCGGCTTCTTCGCCACGATTTTCACTAATTAACCAACGTGGACTTTCTGGCAAACCGATACGTAAAAATAAAATGAAAACACTGGGAATAACGCCAATACCAAGCATGATGCGCCAAGATTCGATATGTGGATAAAGGAGCAAAATAAAATAACTCATTAATACGCCAATTACTGCGCCAATACAATTAATAAACATAGCCATGCAAGTTTTACGGCCGCGAATTTTTTTTGGCATGGTTTCGGCTAAATAAGTGGCAGACACTGGATAATCCGCACCAATACTCACGCCTAATAAAAAACGAAATATAATAAGTGAGCTTGCATTCCAAGCAATGGCTGATAATAAAGTAAAAAGTGTTAACGCTAATACGGTGACCGAAAGCATAATTTTACGGCCATATTTATCGGTTAATCCACCACAAAATCCCGCACCAAACATCGCCCCTAATGGTGCAGCGGCACCAACAAAACCAATTGTTGATGGATCAATAGACCATTGTTTAGAAATAAGTGGAATAACGAGAGAAATAATAAAAAAACTGAAGCCACCTAAAAATAATCCGAGAGAAGCGATTAACGAAATTTTGCGATGATAGTGGCCGATTTCTGCATTGTCTAGAATGTTACACGTTTGAGTAGTCAATAGTTTGCATCCTGCATGTTGGCTAATCGATGACGCGAGTTTAACAAGATGTTTGAGTTTTGTCATTAAATAGAATGGCTAAAAAACAACGGGGTGATGGATAAGGAATAAAATTAAACTCAATGTATTTTATGTTACAATTTATATTTATTTATACAAAAGGTTTTTTAAAAATGAAAAAATTATCCGGTTCTTGTCATTGTGGTCATGTGCGTTTTCAAATTGAATCAAATTTTGAAAATTTAATTCAATGTAATTGTTCTGTTTGCCATAAAAAAAATGCGCTTATGCATAGGGTGCCAAAAGAAAATTTTAAATTATTGTCGGGTGAAGATTCGATTACGTGTTATCAATTTAATACCAAAAAAGCGGAACATAATTTTTGTTCACATTGTGGAATCTATGTTTATCATAAACCACGCACTAAGCCTGATATGTTAGTCGTCAACGCTTGTTGTCTTGATGATATGGATCAAGCAGAGTTATACGCGATGCCTATCGAAAAAGTCGATGGAAAATCTTATTCTTAAAATTAATGAGGGTAACGATTTTGCACCCCTTTAATATTTGCTTTACTGGATTGTCCACCATCAGACGTGGCACTTGTTTGGCATGTTTTACTTTGTAATTCGCTAATTAACTGGTGGATTTTATAAGAGTTATAAGCTTGCCAAGCAATGTTAAGTAAAAATAAGAGCAAGATAAAGATCACGAAATAGCGACAGCATTTACTTTTTTTGGGTGGTGTGGTTGTTTCATTCATGGCTGAACTCCTTTTTTCACGATGGTTTTATTTATTATAGTTGATGATAATCTCAAATGAGAAAACAGTTTCCACTTAAATTTAACTACTTATTGTTATATTAAGTTATATACAACATTTTATAGGATAAATTACCAGTATGTACCGAAGTGATTCTGTGATAGGATTTGTGATCTTGCGTTTATCATCCATTTTATTTTTAACAAGTTACATTTCATATGGCGTTTTCGGTAAATAGAATTACAAAGTATCAAGTGACAGTGACAGGGGAAGAGATGCTGTCGACTTCAATTCCTCATTATCCTGTTTCCCCTTCATTTATTGAAAAGGTTCGTCATCACGAATTTGTAACAATAGTTAATCCCGAAAGTGAAACCCAATATAGAGTAAAGAAATCAACAACTTTCCGCGGGGGAAGTGAAGTTAAGATTTGCGAGTTAGAGGGCAATGCGAATTTTTTGGTATTGTTGCCAGCAAAAGTCGAAGTAGTTGATAGTGATAAAATTAGTCAACGTTTTACTTTTCAAAAAACGATATATCCTGACGACCCTGTATTTTTAATTACTTCACTCCCTATTGAAATTCGAGTACCACAAGGAGATACAAGAAAACGATTTGCTGAAACTTACGGTTTTCGCTATGTCATGCCTAATTATGGCCCCACACTTTGTGAAGAAATTATGCAAGAAGCTAATTTTATTGAAATTATGAAAAAGGTTCTTGGTGTATTACGAGCGATTAAACAGGTGCATGATGAATATAATATTATTCATGGCGACTTGAATGTTGATAATGTCTATTGGCGTGATGGTGAACTTAGAATGTGTGACGCGAGTTTTTCACAGGCAATAGGCAGTTTAATTGATGATGCAATGATACCTGATCAAAGTAAAGAAACATTAAGGCGTCATCCTGTATATGATAACCCAAAACCTTCACGCAGTACATTGGCTGAAATAGATTATCATCGCTTCATTCAATCATTTTTAAGGCTGGATAAAATACAAAATTTATTTGTGGAATTCACAGAATATCCAGTATTTTTTAGACTTTTATCGGTTTATATCCGGCGAGTAGAGTACCAGACTCAACCAGATATTAATCAACTAATGGATGATCTTCAAAAAAGAATTCCTGAAATTAGATTGGCGCAATCACCTAGGTTATAAAGATAAGGAAGCTAATTATCTAATTTAGTGGTTTGATGCTGAAACAATTTTAAATATTCCCCATAACCTTCTTTTTTTAACTCTTTCACTGGAATAAATTTTAGTGATGCTGAATTAATGCAATAGCGTTTATGTGTGGGGGCGACGTGCGGAAATTATCAAAAGTATCGTTTAAATGGGGTTGTGTGCCATCCTTGTATAACATTAGAGTTACAGTTACAGATTTAACTGTTAAGCTTAATCTTAATATAAGTTAAACCTCCTTAAATAAATCATCAAGAGTGACTACACCATCAAGTAATTCTTTGGCATATTTATTTTGTTTAACACCATTTGCTGAAATCATAGCGATAAATATTTGTTTATCTGTTCCCGTTACATTTTTAAACACGTCAGCTTTTTGTTTTAATTTTTGGTAATAATCTTTAGTAATATCGTATACTTTGTTGCTAAATTTAATCTCACAAAGTGTAATTGAATCGTCATCTCTATCAAATAATAAATCAATTTGAGCGCCAGTTTCTTTCTTATTTTTTAATGGTGTATAACGCCAAGAGTTTGGAATAGATGTCAAAGAAAGATTCAATGTGGCTCTTATTTGACTGAGGTGTTTATAACAAATTGATTCAAACGCATAACCACTCCAAGCAAACCATTTGGGGGTTTGTGATAATGTTTTCCAATATCCCTTTTTAAGGGAATCTGCCATTTTTGTCATTTTTAATGGTTCAATCCAATGCAAATAAAATAGTGAATACTCATCGGTTATTCTATAGTAAACACCTCTTTTGATATGAAAATGAGGCGTAAAACTAGTAATAAATCCCGCATCTTCTAAATCTTTTAATCTCTTAAGTCCTGTTTTACCTTTAGACGATTTTTTAAGTTTTTTAAATAATTCTTCCTGGCCTATTCCCTCTCGACAAGCAACGATACATTTAACAATTTCAATATAAGCATCACCATTTTCAAATAGTGAGTCAAATAAACTATTAAACTCATTAAATAGTAGTGCTTTACTATCAAAAGCAAGTGATTCAATTGCTTGTATAGAAGATTGCCCTGACTCAACTTTACTCAGATAATATGGGATACCACCTGTTACCATATACAACTCAGCAATCTGCTTTTTATTTAATTTAATATTATTAAGTTTTAAGTATTCATCGGTTTCGGCCAACGTAAAAGGTTTAAGGTGAATTGTTTCAGTAATTCTATTATATAAACCACCTTTATTATTAATAATGTTATTAATAATCCAAGAAGCTGATGAACCACACACGATGAGTTTAATTTTTGATTCTCTCGACCAATACTGATTCCAGTAGTAATCAATCGTCTGTAACAATTTTGACTTTCTTGTTGCCATCCACGGGAGTTCATCTAAAAATATTATAATTTTATTATTCGCTGGCTGTTTAAGGATTAAATCATTTAATAGTTGAAAAGTTTCTTGCCAGCTAGTTTTTATTTGAGGGGTAATGCCATTTAAAAAAACTTCGCCTATTCTTTGAGTAAAGTTAAAAATTTGATCTATCATTGATCCTTCTTTTAATCCAGTAGCTGTAAAAAACAGGCATTTCTTTTTCTCAAAGTGGCTTCTTATTAGGTATGTTTTTCCAACTCTTCGACGGCCAAATAGGGCTAAAAACTCAGGTTTTTTTGAGCTATATATTTTGTTTAATAACTTAATTTCGGCTATTCTTGATGCAATTGTCATAATACCCTCCGATTTGTCGTTCCCATTATAAAATAATATAAAGGGAACGACAACTTCAAATATCTACTGTTCCCCTTATAATTACTTATAAAGGGAACAACGATAAATAATGGTAGGGTAGAATATGTATTTACTTCAATAAGGATTTCATAAATTTTTTAGACTTTTACTTATTTAGTTATGACGGTTAGAATGCCAAACTAATCTAAATTTTAGTCAATTAATCGAGGGTCTTCAAAAACGGATTTCTGATGTTAGAGATCTGTAACTAACTCGTGTATATTAAGAAAGTCAATTATCTATTTTATTGGTTTGATGCTGAAACAATTTTAAATATTCCCCATAACCTTCTTTTTTTAACTCTTTCACTGGAATAAATTTTAGTGATGCTGAATTAATGCAGTAGCGTTTATGTGTGGGGGCGGGACCATCATCAAAAACATGGCCTAAATGGCTGCCTGATTTTGCACTGACTTCAGTTCGTGTCATAAAAAAACTATCATCTTTTTGATAAACGAAATTGGCGGGGACGAGTGGCTTGGTAAAACTAGGCCAACCCGTACCCGACTTATATTTATCGAGGGAGCTAAATAAAGGTTCACCAGACACCACGTCGACGTAAATGCCGGGTTCAGTGTTATTCCAATATTGATTTTGAAAAGCAGGCTCGGTGCCATTTTCTTGGGTTACATAATATTGCAATGGCGTGAGTTTTTTCTTGAGTAAGACTTGTTCTTTATTTAAAGGCTTAGCATGAGTTTGTTGGAATACCACCGCATAAGCAACTAAGGCAAATCCTAACACGATAATAATAAAGCCAATTTTCATGATACTCATATTCTAAGCTCCTGCAATATTGTATTTAATTAAAGAGAGTTACTTGTTAGATGTAAGATATTACAAAATGTTACACCTACTTAGATTTTATTATTAGTATCAACGCTAGAATTTGTTTAAAATACCGCAATGGAAAAAATAGAATACAATGCAATTAATCTGTTACAACAATTACCCGGGTTTGTGGCTTGGAAAAACTGTGATTCCGTGTTTTTAGGGTGTAATGAAAATCTTGCTTTTCACCTTGATTTTAAACATACCCAGAATATTATCGGTTTAAAAGATATTGATCTAAAGTTTAATACTGATGAATTAGCCGAGTTTCATTTACAATTAGACAAATTTGCCTTGCAAGGAAAACAATTAGAAGTCATTCATTGTTTAAATACCCCCACAGAAGAAATCGTGTATCATTTAATTAAAAAACCCATCTATGATGAAAAAAATAATATTAATGGTATTGTATTTTGTTGTCATCCCTTAAGTCGATCGGGGGTGATTTCTTATCTCACTAAACATGAGGGGCAATATTGCCCTGAAGCTTATATTCCGACTTATTATCAACTGTCGGTTATATCGAATCCGAGTGAATTATCTTCGCGTGAATTAGAAGTGTTGTTTTGTATCTTAAGAGGGAAAACTGCAAAACAAGTCGGCGAAATTCTAACGTTATCTAAACGCACGGTGGAATCATATCTCATTAATATCCGTACAAAATTAAATTGTCAAAACAAATCAGCGTTATTGGTTAAGGCGATAGAATTGGGTTATATGTCAATATTACCTAAACGGTTTTTACATCAAAAAATTGATTAAACACATAAAAATATAACTTTTATATCCTAGATTTCCCAAAAGTCCGTGATTTATTTGGGTGCCAGTTTTATTAACTCTTATTTAAAATGAAACCCGTTAAATGGGATTTAAAATAAGAAGGGAATAATATGTCGACACCTGCTTCAAGTTTTTCAACTAAACAATTGACCACTGCTGTTCTAATTTCACGTTCATCGTCTATCATCACACAAAGACAAGAAGCTGAAGAAAAATTAAAAAGAGAATCTGAAATTGATTTAGAACAATATACTTTTTTGTGTGAACTAAGCTCAACGGATAATTCTAGAATTCATTTACTTTATAATAAACAAGATGGTAAGAACTATGTTTTAAAAATAGTAAATCCACTTTTAAAAAAATGGAAATACAAAAAATTAAATTTTAATACAAGAGAGGTAAGGAAAAGGTTATTTGAGCACTCACAAAATTCAATGTCTATTCTTGCGAGAGTTGTTAATACCGACATTTGCCCAACTTGTGTGGGCTTTGGCGAAATGAGACAGGGCGTGATATTCTCTAATACAAAAACAATCTATACGCCTGCATTTTTTGTGTTATACGAATATAAACCTGCGGTTGATTTGTATCGAATTTTAGCGAGTGAGCAATTGATTGATGTGCTTGATAATAGCCTGCAATTTCAAATACGGCTTCTGTTATGCAAACAATTAATTCTACTTATTTTAAATCTTCACAAGCTAGGTATTCGACATCTCGATATAAAACCGGAAAATGTATTATTGACTTGGGATCAAAATACACGATCTATTAGCTTAAAATTAATTGATTGGTCATACTCTACAACCAGTGAGAAGGCGAGTCTCATCTTGGGAACAAAATACTATTATTCTCCAGAGATGATTGATCATGATGATTATAATACTCAATCCAGTGATATATTTTCTTTGGGCGCTGTCATGTTTTATATCTTTTTTAAAGAAGATTTTTTTGAGATTCGAGAAAAAAATCCGAAATTTAGTAACTTACCGCAAAAACATTTTAAGGATGAAGATTTCAATCTTAGAATCATAGCGCTACGTAATTTTCTTTCTTATGCCTCAGATGAATTCGATAGTATTCATTCTTTTCTTGCAAATTTTATTTGTTTAGAAAATGGAAGAGTCAGGGATTTATCTTTAATGTTAAGTCATCCCATTTTTGCACTGATTAACAATCAACATGATTATCCTGAAGAATTGAAAAATGTAATGCATGATTATTTTCAAGGCCGTGCTGAAAGAATTGATGAAAAAATTCGAACGTCACAACAAGGTTATGAAAATCAATATTCTGTGCAAATTGATGGGGAAGTTAACACAATTAATTTAACACCACTAATAAAATGCACTGATGTGCCCGTTGCTAGTCCAATACTTCCGAGTTTAAGAAATAAGTAATTGATGGAATAGGATAGTAAAATGGTATCAATAAAGTTTGTGTTTTTTAAAGTAATCATATTCTGCTCTGTCAGCAAAATTAGGTGATAATGCCATGAAATTTATTACCACTTAATTCAAAAAAACTGATACGTCACAAAACCGAATGCCCAGTTTGCATTAATTATCCGTATTGGTTTTATGAACCTTCTTTTGTTTTAAATAGGTAACCTATTTTTAATATGATGTGTTTCTTATTATTTGAATGGATTCGCTTAATATTATGAAGGATAGAGAAATGAAAAATGTCATTTGCAAAAAAGTAATCAAACTCAGTATTTTGACTCTGCCTTTTTTTATTATTTCAAGCTATGCGCTAAAAACACCTGAATTACCCAGTCAAATCACATATCCAGTGACCATTGCCGGTGGCACTAGTCATAATTTAGTTTTTCGTTTTGACCGATTAGTGCCAGGCGTGACTTATGATATTACCTGTCATTATGAGACTTCTCCACGTGCCAGAGATAAACCTTTATTAATTAATACGCAAAATAATACTGAATTTCCTGTCGATTTTAATCGTTTTCCTATTCCGCCTGGTTTTCATGGTGGGCATTTGATATTTGATCGTTCTGCCGATATAAAAATACAGGCATTAATACCAAATCAGATAGGCCGAGAAATTTTTAATATTACGAATGTAGATAGTCCAAATACGTATATTGATGTAGGGGCATGTTTTGCAAAAGCGGTATTTAACAAATCTAAAAGACCATAATCAAGTAACAGCTAGGATTGTAACGTATTCAGCATAAATGCTGAATAGTTACCCTGATAATACTGCCTAACCTGGCAAAG
>CAYGUK010000012.1:0-55441 GCA_964352985.1 uncultured Legionellales bacterium | reverse complement strand
TGGGAAGACCGGTTTGATTGCAATATATGTATTAATAATCTCCTCCGGATCTTTTAACGGGATTATTATTAATAACGCTCAAGCGTAAAGGTATTAAAACACCTTTTTTAACAATGCAATCAATTAACACCCAATGGTCTCCCTACTTCAGGATTAAATATGACAAGCTGAAATCGTGTATCATCTGGTTATAGTTTGATATGATTATTTAACGCTTCAAACATTCTTTTTGCTTTGACTACGTTATCTAACACGACACAATTAAAATGTTCATTTTTTTTAGCCGCGATTGTTCTTTTAAAGAAATTAACTCACGCATACAAGATGGCGAAAAATTGAAAATTTAAATGTAACAATTAAATAAATAATTTAACAGCAAAATGATTAACAAATAACAATCATTGAAATTAACATGAAAATACATTTCTAGGTTCAATGTAATGACCATCACGTAGTCTTTCAGTGACAAGTTGTCTTTGTTCAACTGTTAACTCGCTGCCCTTTACATAATGAGGATGATAACTATCTTGAGGATAGGTGTGACGCCAGAAACTACAACAAGCATCATGTCTAACATTTCTAGCTGCCATCATTTCAAATGAGGTTAATCCCCCTGCTTGTTCTAGATTAAAACAAGCATCAGAAGCAACTGCAGCAGAACCACTACAGACTAAACTAGAACATGATGAAAAACACATCCAAAAAGCCATTTTTTTAATAATTGAAGTAAACGATCCTGTCGCACAACACGTCGACCATAAAGCAGATTTCACACAATCACAGGTAGTCGCATCCAATACATTTTGAGTGGGATTTACATCATAATAACATTCGTCAAGTATCTCAAACGCTCGCTGACCATTGTATCTATTCCTTTCTTGAGCTACAGGCAACAATGATTCCTCATCACTACTTCCAGTTGCAGGATTGTTAATAGCGGATAATTCAACATCAACATCTTCGCTGTCTTGTTGTAGCAATGAATCATGGGGAGTCGACATAACATTTACCTCTTATTTATTTTAATTTTGTATGGGAAATTTCACGAAGTTATTCTCGAATTGAATATTTCTCATAAATGCATATCAGAATTGTATCTTTTTTTTTCAGATATATACACCCCATATAATTAGAAAAAAAATACCAATAATTCTAGCGTAATATACATCTGATCAAAAAGAGACATCTATAAAATCAAATATTTTGTGTTTGAATATTTTTTAATTTTATTAGGTAATATTTTTTTGAATATTGCCATTTTCACATTTAATTTTTTGAGCTTGGACTATTTCATGATTACCAAAGCTTAGCCTATAATCACGATTAAGAGAGAATAAATTTCTATTTCAAATTTGTCCCAAAATCAAGAGTGGTACTATATAGAAAGTCGTTTAAATTAAATATAAACTACACCCAGTTTGCACATAAAAAATTATTGACTAATTACAAAACTCAATGTAAACATTATATTATTTAGTTATTATTGTATATAAAAGGATTTTAAATGACCAAATTACTAATAAAACTCTTTATTATTTTAGGCCTCGTTACATCAAGTTACGCTAACTTAAAAAATCCGAAATTCAAACATGAAGATAACCATTTAGATATTGGGCTATTTGTTTTAACAACTCAAAAATTTGCTGGTGCAAAACAATTCCGCGTATTACCTTTACCCTATATTGATTATATTTATCATAGCCGATTTTACATATCAGTGTATAAAGGCATAGGATATAACATAATAAAATTACCGCATTTTACCCTTGGACTAGGTGCGAATTATAATTTTGGACAAAAGCAAGATCGTGCCAAGCGTTTTCCCGGCTTATCGAACGTACCCTCTCATTTTCAATATAATGTCAATGCAGCAGTCAATTGGTCAGTGTTTAACTTATATGTAAATGCTTTTCAAGGTATTAAACGAAAATATGGTGCCAATGTCACTATGGGTCAAAGCACGATGATATTTATTTCAAATAAATTATTTTTGACGATTGGGCCTTCAATTAATTGGATAGACCATCAACAAAGCCAAGTTTATTATGGAATTTCACCAAACGAATCACAAGCCAGTGGTTTACCCAACTATAATGCTAAAGCTGGCTTTGATAGTGTTAGTATAAATTTATTCGCCAATTATCGATTATCAAAAAGTTGGAATACCGGTTTAATCTCATCTGTTAGCCGATTATTGGGCCATAATTCAAATAGCCCAATTTTAGAAACGAAACAACGATATTTCTTAGGCTACTTCCTAACTTATAATTTATTAAATAATACATAGCTATTTATTAAAATTCAGATCGACCCAAAAAATCAAAATTTATCGTATTCAACTACATTATGTAAGATTGTTAAATTTCGAAATCGTAACAAAAATAATGTTTTTTCAATTAATAATTCTATTTTTGAAATAGTCTTAATTATGGGGGGGGTTACACTCTGTCTATAGTCAATTCTTTTTTTTAACATCATCTTGCATTTGCTCTTCTGCAAAAAAACTTTTTTTCTTTCGGCGAAATCCTAATTTCTTCGTTATTCTATGGATTGTTGACAGACTTACTTGGTCACCATAATTGTGATGATAAAATTCTTGAATATCCAATAAAATGACATCCGGATTTTTTAAAATATATTCTTTGATTGCTTGTTCACCAACCTCTGATACTTTATTTGGGCGGCCAGTTATATTTCTTTCTTTACTAAGCTTTCCAGTTTTACGATAAAAACTTATTATTCGTTTAAAGGTACTAATATGTAATGAAAATGAATCTGCTATTTCTTGTTGTGTTCCGCTTTTTTCTTCATAGGCGTCGATCACTTTTTTTCTTAAATCATCTGAGTATGCTGAGCTCATTTTGGTTCCTATTTTTAGTTTTATGAACCTTATCATAGCTCAATACTTTTGAAAATCGCTATAAAATCGATCTTCTCTCTGTATCAATATCAACGGAACAAAAACAGAGCTGCTAAGCCCAAGATTATTATTCACTTTGTTCTGATATACAACTAAAATTTTTATATTCATTTACACCAATAAAAATGCGTATTATTTTATTTAATAACTATTTAGTATTAAAACAATCGTATTTTAAGTGAGACTATAACTTGTTTTATAAAGATTACCAACATCCTAATTTTTTAGGAAAAACCGCAACAAGGCAAACTAATATTTTTTGGGAATCAATAACAGCAGCGTTTAAAATACTGCTATTACCTGTTAGTTTAACTCAAGCTGCTTACACAAGTTTCAATATTTGGCGAGATAGTGAAGAACAAATCGATAAAGCGTTGACACACAGCAAACAAGTCACTGTTAAAAAATCACATTTATTATTTCTTTCTTTTGTTTTTATCGGCACGGCTAATGCCAACGTTGTTAGTGAATGTCAAAGTCAAGATATTCATGACGATCAACCTTCAAGTCATTGTCTTTCACATTGCAAATTTAGACCATTTGAATATCAAGACATTCGGTCGATAGAGACAACCCCTATCGTTAACCAAGATCATATTGCAAGTTTTATCATAGCAGAACCAACAAAATGTCAGCAGATAGTTAATACTATTTATCGAATGATTCAACATATACCAGGTATAGACTATTATTTAAAAATACCCTTTCAACATTTATCTGGATTTCATCTTCGCATACTTGCTCAGGATGAAATATCTACTATAAAAGGGAATTCGGATGAATATGATGGTGGATTTTTAGCATCGATTAAAGAGTTGACGCTTGTCGAAACAGAAAACACGAATGGTTATTTAATCCGCCATGAACTTCGTCATGCCGTAATTAATACCGCGCATCAATTAGTAAAAGGCGCATATACTAAATCAGCTTATTTACCCAAAACAACAAATGATAAATCACTAGAAAAATTAATTATGCTGGGTGAAAGCCGTATAGAAAGATTAAAAGGCCAGCTTATTAAAGAACAAACTGGCGAATTGAATCTGGCACAAAAAAAACAACTGCGGGTATTAAAAGCTCAGTTTCAAGATATTTATCAACAGTTCTATCAAAAATCACTTAAGATTTCTTCACCTAACTCTCAAAATTCGAGAAATTTTGCGGCAGAATTTAATTTAAGACAAACTTACAGATTTCAACTTTCACCTATTATATTCGGCGACTTTCAAATTCAAGAATTTCAATTTCATGAAAATGCAATAATCATGATTTATAAAATTAACAACGTCCTGGATTTTATTGTTAATGTTCCAAATATAATAAAAAATTCTCTCAAAAAATATCCCAAAAGTTGCTATGAATATGAATATGATGCGCATTTATTTGGTCACTTACCCCCACAAATAATCAGGTTTTTTTATACTGAATTATATGCCCATATTGATTCATATCTGAATCATGCAATTACAGTTGCAAGCACTCAAAGACGTTCACCACTTTATTTTAACTATTATAATGCTAGAGATGTATTATCCCCAATCGAGAGAGTAAGTTTGAATAATGTCGTTGCGTTAGTCACCACCACGAGTAAAAAATATCCTATTGAAGATGCTGAAAACTTTTTTAATATGTGTAAACATCTTATTATCAATAGTCATGTCGAAGCTGCAAAATATGGTCTACATTGCTTACTAGAAATTAATAGTCATATAGGTCCTGCAAATTTGCTTCTTGGCAGAATCGAATATGCGAGCCGCCGTTATCAACAAGCTTTAGATCAATTCAACATAGCAAAAAAATATAATATACAATTTGATCAATTTGACAATTCAAAATATCAAGAATGCTCAGCTGAAGTGTCTCAACTAAAGAAAAGACGCGTTAAACATTAAAAAACGACAGAAGCTTAAAAAAAATATAGCAATCTTAAACGCTTAGTTTTTAAGTGTGATTGTTTTTTATCTCATATTTTATCAGGAAGCATTTATAACGCCCCGCGCATCAATACAATACAACATTTCATGTCACTATTCAGAAATAAATTTGTTACCGATCCATGATATTGTTACATTATGAAAGAAATATAAATCCGAGAAGAATTTATAAATACCCCGCTCAAAATGAACAATGATTACAAGGCAACATGCTAGCTTCAACCTAGTAACAGCGAACGAGATATTACTCTTTATTTAGTTAAATATAATCTAAGAAGGTGTAAGATGAGTGTTCCCGAAAGTGAACGTAAAAGATAGTTTTGCGATACTCGATCTGAAAAGAACTTATCAGTGGATCAACAGTTACAATCTTTTTGTTAAGATTTTACTTGATAAGTAGAAGCTTTAATTAAGATAATAATAGTCCCATTGCACGCTAATATTTTTATCATACTGTTTATAAACAGAGTAATAATGTAATTATTGAAATAATTGCGAATAACCACATAATCACACTAAAACCCATAGCGAAAGATTGTTTTGCTAATTGCATTATTGTCTTGCCATGTTCAAGATGAAGTTGCAATAAATTATGGATTGGCTGAGCACCGCTCGCATATAAACTTAATTTTGCATTAGCAATTAAATGGGAATCTTTACCAAAAGTGGTGATTAATAATGATTGAAAATGTGATTGTCCAATAATGCTTATCAAAGAACCTGCCAACGCCACACCGATACTATAAAAAAAGTAAGCATTAGCACTGAAAAAACCATAACCAACGCCTTTTTTATCATCGGGTAAACTTGAAATGATCGCGTAATTGGTCGTGGCGTAAATCATACCCACGTTAACGCCGATACAAACTAGCGCAATACTAAACCACCACCAATTTATAGGTGATATAGGAAGTAAAGCAAAAATAATAAATCCAATAGTCGCCATTGATTGAGAAACAGCAATTGTTATTTGTGGTTTTAAATGTTTATTAACCTTGCCGATAATTGACGAACACAATGCAAGTGGTGCTGTCATAATTAACATTACTGTTCCAGTTTGTGCGGGTGACATGCCAATGATATTTTGCAGATAAATAGGTAGAATAAAAAAGAAAGCACCAAAATTAAACTGAAATAATAATCGAATGATACTTACTGAGCTATATGTTTTTGAACGAAATAATGAAAGATCTAAAAATGGCGACTTTAATTTTCTTTGCCAAAATAATGTTACAATAAAAACAATAATTCCAACTGCAAGATAAGAAAGAAATTGAAAGCTAAGAAACCCCCAACTTTTTGATTCATTAAAAGTAAAAACTAAAATTGAATAAGCAATAATTAACAACACACCACTGAGATAATGAATTAAGGTTTGAGGATTAAGCTTGTCTTTTTGACAGGCAAAAATAACTAAGATAAAACTTAATAAACAAAACGGCAAATTGATATAAAAGGCATAGCGCCATCCTAAGTGTTCAACGATTAAACCACCAATAGTTGGTCCAAGCGCTTGTGCAAGTCCCACAAACACAACTAACAGACCAATCGCGATACTACGTTGTTCTGGTGGAAAAGCGGCATTAGCTAAAATGAATATCATGCCAAACGTCCCTGCCATGCCAACACCCTGAAAAAAGCGTCCAATTATTAGTGTAGCAATATTAGGCGCGAGTCCTGCAATCAGTGAACCCAAGAAAAAAAAGCAAATACCAAAAAGATATATTTTTTTATGGCCATGTCTATCTGCAATTTTACCTGCAAATACCACTAAAGCCGCAAATGTTAATGAATAAATATTATTGACCCATTGAAGTGTTGCTAAGCTGGAATGAAAACGTCGACCCAATATGGGTAAGGCCAAATTAACGACGGTTAAATCTAAATTTAACAAAACTAACGCCATACCTAAACCAAATAGCGCCCACCATTTACGAGGATTTTCGTTGTATGTTGCAATATTGATAATAATCTCCTTACTAAACCTAAAGGATTAAACATTTTTATTCTTTGCGTTGAAAGACTTTAAATTACTGTAAAATCGTCAAAGCCATTGCAATGACATTACTTCACAATTTGTCCAAGCAGGTGGACTTACTTCTTCATATTAAAATCGTGTGAAGGGATATTTATTCTATCCTATTATTAACATATTCCTTTCAATTCTCAAAATCTTTATGAAATTTTTATTACGTAAATATAAAATTTCACGATATCAATAATATCTAATACTCATATCACTTATCTGATTCAATACTTTAAAAAATCTTTCAATATTTATTTTCAATTTATTCAAATTAATTATTCTATCCACACAATGTAATATCGTTCAAATAATCCATTCTCAATAAAAAAATGTTTTTGAAATATTGTAATGAATTTTTTGTTTAATACATTTTCAAATTGACTAGCATGACTAGAATTATTAAGTGATGAAGCTGTATATTTTATATGTTTTTTTACGCAAATTTCATAAAAATTTTTCTCATGCGCAGATAAATTCGCATGCCGGCCTTGAATATCACGTCTTAACTCTGCATTGAGACGAGGAGTATTACTGTTAAATACCCCCCCCCTATTTTACTTAACTCCTTTCCCAAATGGGGTTCATCAGATAATAAATCTAGAATTTTAGCTATATAGACATAACAATCAGTGATTGTTAAAACTTTATAATCAGATTTATCAAAAGTTTCAGATCTTTTTTTACTTTCACTTTCACTCAGGATTGGGACAATAGATTGTGATTGAGAGCGTGGCATTGAAATTAACCTTTTGTTATTTGATAAATTTGTATCGTTATATAATAGTAACATTTTATTGTATGACAAAATGTCAGTTTTACACATCTGAAATTTTTTAGGGTATTAAGCAGTGAAATTTGATATTGAAATAGGGTTAAAGCATTTAGAATACTTGGTAGTAAATAGCTTGATTAAATTTTATTATATTTCTAATACAATATAAAATATAAATTAATCTGTTTTTAAAAACAGATTAATTTATATTTTGCGATAACTAACAAACACGACTAGCACATAACACGCTATAGAGAAAACACATGTTAATTTTTATAACACACAAAAATAATATTCTGACAAACTATATCATAGTTTGTTGCCTTGGTGGCAAAAGTTGAGTTTCACGATCTCGAATACAATCTTGTAGCGCAAGTTGGGCATCAAAGCAACTTCCACAAGAATACGCTATACAAGTTCCTGATGCCAGAATCGGCCATCTTAGTATTTGTGTTGCGACTGTCACTGGTAGATCGAGAATACAGCAGAGACAAATACAACTTTGAACACAGCATTCCGCACATTCATCACCATCAGAATCGCGGTGCACGGTTTCACATAATTCTCTTTGAACTTGTAACTGTCTATCAGCATAATGTGTAACACACTCATAAAAACAACAAGCATATTGTAAACGATATTGCGGATTAACCGGACCATGTAAAACGTAACTCGTCGCACGTAGATTCGCATAATCTTCATCGGTTAGGAAACTTGCTATTAATAATTGAGCATCCTCTGGCAAATCTAACAAACGAAAAGCTTCTTGTGATTTCTTTTGTTCTAATTCTTGGTGAGCCAGTTCTTCCTCAACTACAAGGATTTCACTTTCCTTTGAGTGTTTAGCTTCATGCTCAATTTCTTCAGCAACATCTAAGTCAATATTATCTTGATGAGATTCGAGTAATGGAACAGACAATTCATCTTCTTTTTCTGGTTTTTTTCTAGTAAACATAGCTTATTCTTCTTTTATAATTGGTTTATTAAAATTATTAGTCCTCTTATATTAAACATAGTCTATCTCAATGAAATTTCAAATTTCGCTTGCATTTTTTGATTTAAAACAATGAGATATATCACCGGATTTTATATTAATAAGTAATATTGATTAATTAATACGGATTAAAACAATTTCAATAGTAAGGATTTAAAAAAAATAAAATAATTCTATTATTTAATTCAAGAACTTAAAAACTTGTATCGATATGAAAGTGCTATATTTAATGAAGTATTATTAAATTAGCAAAGACGATGCTAGCAAATTTTAAAAGATTACGAGTTAATCTTGATGAAAGAATTAGAAAAGATAAACAGTTATTGCAACAGTTACCGCTTGCCGCAACAGTTTCGTTCGCGTGTGTTACAGAGCTCCCTAAATTAGCAACTCAATATCTTCAAGAATGTCAGCGCGTACAAGCACAATGATCCGGTACAGATGCGGATTCAAAAAACATCATTGCTTTTTTTATTACTTTGGGAGAACACATCAATGATTTAATTTCAAAATACTTGACTGCTAAAAATCTATCATTTGCACAACGACGAGCTATAGATTATAAAGTTGCAAAAATAGCCTATAATCTTTACAAATTAAATAAAATTGATTTTACATCAGAAGTTGCTATGCAATTTTCAATGATTCTTATTGCACTACTAATTCAATGTAAATATTTGCAACATCATCTTCAACAACGAAAAGAATTATTAAGTTCTTTCAATGTTGATATTGATGAGACATTTCAACATATTGATCGCGGCCTCTATAGATATATGTCGCTATTAACCGAACATATACCCCATCAAACACTTTATGCCATTACACAAATTGCAAGAGAACAAGGACAATTAGAACAAACTATTTCACGTTATATCATCCAATGTTTAGGGATAGAACTTGAAACATTAGCACAAATTCGTGGTGAGCATTTTTCAGATATCAAAACCTTGTATCATCCTCTTGTCATTGTAGAATACCAACAACAAGTTTATCAAAAGAGAACTGATGATATTCTTGAAACCATCATGCAAGTCTCAAACCTTGATAGAGATAACGAGGCATTTAAACCCGGGGTCTTGTCTCTCGCAGAATCATTTAAAATGTTCAAAGATTGTCATCAACAATTTGATGATGGTGTCGGCGGTATTATTGCTAGCACATCCTCAGCAAGTGTTGAAAAAAAAATGAAAGTAATGATAGAAGCATGTGGAAGCATGAAAAAAAGCTTAAGTGAACACTATAGTGAAACAACTGCAAGTCAAATCGTCGCGTTTTTGATGAACTCACAAAATTTTACGGCAATGTCAAATTCAGGTGAGCTCAATATTTGTATGATTGATACCGCACATACTTATTATGATAAATTTCTCGCCCCGGTTATTGAACAATTTAATAATTTATACCATGATAGTATTAATCGATTAATCATGCTTGATAAAACAATTTCTCATGATCTAATCAGAAAAAATATCGCTTTGACAGCTAAAATCGAGCCCCTGTTAAAAGGAAATATAAGTAATAAAGAAGAAATCCAACCGTATCTAATACAAATAACCGATTTAATTACAGAGTGTAATAGCCGTGTGACTTATTGTGATCATTTGTTGGGTGATCTGATTGCAAGCGGATATAACGAAGATAATCCTGTTTATCAAAGAATACTTGAGAATAAAAAGCGATTACTCGAAGAAATTGCGTCATTAAATAAACTTGAAATTTCGCTCAACAGCTTATTAACACCCTCAGTGATACAATTGGAAAGTGCCTCATATCCTTCAGGAACAAGTACGCAATTAATTTTAAATAGAATGGAGAGAGAGACTTCTCTAGTTCCCCGACATTCAATTTCATCACGTAGTTCTCGCGATTCAGAAGAACCCATAGTGGAAGAACCAGTTGATCAAGATCTATCGTTAGCAGATGATGATACATTATCTGATATAAGTGAATTTGATATAGACATTGAAGATGAAATTATTACGCTCTACGAAAATACAACTCAATTCATCACAAACCTCTATAAACAATTTGTTCAACAATTAATAAAAGCAATTAGGTCTCTTAAACTCACTGATTGGGATGCTGCTTTTTTAGGCCATGATGGCAATAGAATAGAAAGCCTCCTTACTTTATTAAAAAATAATTCAGCAAAATTACGCACTGAAGATATCGACACACTAACCAGTTTATTACAAGGGTTAGCAATTGATTATAAAATCCCAGGCTTAAATATTAATCCACTCTTGATAATGCACCACCTCTCCATCAGCATCAATACCGAATTAGCAGATGCTACCGATAATTTAGATATGTTAAAAAGATTAGATACCCTTCTCGTCACAATTAAAAGAAGTAATGAAAATTCAATCTGTAAAAAAGGTTTTGAACATGGTGGTCAAATTCTCGACTTACAATTAAATGTAAAATTATTACGCGCCATGGTTCAAACTCAAGAGATGCATGAAGAGCGTCCTACACACTATTCAAGCCAAAGATATAAAACTTGACGGATGATCAACTATATTTTATATCAGCATTTTAATGGGTATTTATGCTATAGCAATTTATAAATTAAATTATCTCCGTGTTTTTCAGTAAAATTTGCCATTACTTCCTGTTGCAAAGATATTTTACAATGACTCCTTTTTATAACAATATTAATAAGTAATGCATGTTCGGTTTTTTTATAACTAAAGATTCATTTAATACAGTAACAAGTGAGTTACTTCAAAGTCCTCAATTTCGGTTAAGATCTAGCCGTGCCAGTTTTGAAATATATGATCCGTCAGGGCTTGTTTTTGGCAATTACGGCTTAATTTTACGTGGTCATAACTTTCAAAAATTGCCGTTTAATGTGACTATTGATAATGATCAAGTACGAATTTCCACTAATGGACAACGCCATTCTCTTAGATTATTTTTTCTGTATATGGCTCTTCTACTTAATACTAAGCAAAAATGTTCGAATAAATTTGATGATCACAAACCACCACCTCCGCCCTCAGCACCATCAAGCGATTACTCTCCTATGGGAATCACTACCTGACAAAATTTAATCTATGTTGGTGACAAGTTCTTTTAAATCAATAAATTTTTGTGTGTTTTCTTTAAAATATTTTAGATCAATTTGTTCAACTAACGGTAATGCTTGATTTAATTTATCTTGCCCTGCTTTAGTTATTTTAAGTGTAAACGCTCTATTATCAATTTTATGTGTGTGGCGAAGAATTAATTTTTTGGCCATTAATTTTTTTGTGGTATCGGATATCACCATTTTATCAAGACCAGCGAGTTTTGCGACATGACTTTGCGTGATATTTTTTTCATCTTGAGACGTTAGCCACTGCAAACAAGCAAGAAAAACAAATTGCACATGGGTTAACTCTAAAGGGAGTAATGCTTGCCGTAATTGTTGTTGCCAATTTGTCGTTAGACGCCACAACAAATAACCCGGACTTTCAGTAGGATGCTTATATAAAGTTTTCATCGATTTTTGTTTATTCATGTTGTGATTTTGCTGCCTTAATAAGTAATTCAGTTTGTCTAGGTAGTGTCGCTACGATTTTATTAGCCAGTATTTTAGACCATAACCACGTTAATGGTCCCACCACTTTAATTGTAGTGGTAAGCAATAATCCTTCTTCAATGGGTTTCATTTCGTGGATACCAAAAAGTTTGGCCAAGGGTAACTTGTAACAATCGGTAAACGAAGTATTAGGCGTGCATTCAGTAATCGTCATTTTTAATTTTGGTCCACCGATGGGTTTAAAATAAAAAGTATTCCCCACACAAAATGGGCCATCCATTTTTGCCCATTCCGTATCATCATCCCAAATAGATCTTTTACTAAGATCAGACCATAATGCCCAGATTTGCGCTGGCAACACATCTTTTGCAATAGCACTATAATGTTTTTCATACATGATAAATTCTCACCTTGATTTTTTAGTAAGTTTACTTACTAAAATAAAAGATGTCAATAACTTCTTTTTTCAGCTGTTAAAAACTAAACTTTATTTGTATTCAGCATAAATGCTGAATAGTTCCCCTGATAATACTGCCTAACCTGGCAAAGCCAGGTTAACGGCACTTAAGGGTAGAATCGCGATTCTCCCCTTAAGAATCCCCATCACGTAAGGAAACTCTGTTCTTTTCAGCGTTTCTACGTTTTAGCTTAAATTTGGTGACTAGTTACCTTTATTTTTAATCAAGATTAATATGCGAAACGTTATCCTAAGTCATCGACAGTAATAATACTCGCTATTCGTTGAAGAGTGGCTAAACTAGCTTGATGCATTTCTTGATTAGCGGCACCACAAGCATCTTGAATAATCGAAACTTGATAATCGCGATCATGGAGTTCTCGTGTAGTGGTATCAATCGCCATATTCGTCGAGACGCCACACAAATAAACATGTGAAATTTTATTTGCTGTTAAAATAGTCGATAAAGACGTCGCATAAAGTGCGCTCACTCGATGTTTTATAATAATTAAATCTTTTTCTTGCACATCAACATCTTGATGAAATTCGCAACCCCAAGTATCAAGCATCAATGCTTTAAATTTTTCAGCGTTAGCAAACATTGGAGAATTCTTAGGGCAAAGTTGATAATGTTTATCAAATCCCACTTTAACATGTGCAATTAAATAATTATTTTTACGCGCGTGTGAAATCGCTTGATTGGCTTTTTCGATCACATGGTACTCGTTGACATAATTGGCGCAGCTATTAATTTTACCCTCAGGATGGATAATCTCATTGATAAAATCAATCACTAAAAGCATCGTATTCATCATATTCTCCTATAAAAAGCGTTAAAATATACAGGTTTTTAAGTGTAATGCATCAACAAGCTTTGGCGAAGATTCTTTGATCATTATCAATAAAACTAATAATTGCCTAAGCGAACGTTAACAATCATAACATAACGAGTGAACTTTGTTTAATTGCAATAAATGAGCATGACTTCAATAACACAATTCTAATAATTCATTTAGGAGATATTTATGTTAACTTTATCAAAAAAATCACTTGCTTTAATTATGTTAGCGGGCTTTGTTTCACTGCCAAGTATCACACTTGCAGCTCGAGTTTGTCCTAAAACTATCGAAGCCGTCAATGATCAATTGCAAGCGTTGCCACAAGAGTTATTACCAAAATTCGATCAAGGTCATGTTTTTGCGACACCTAAACAATATACTCATCATTATGTTGGTACAGGCGCATTTTCATAACAATCTAATCAGGACTTACTCAAAACTTCAGCTTTTGTCCGTGGTCTTCGTTATAATCTTCGTTTTGCGTAAGTCCTGCTAATGTAAGAATTTACGAAAAAATGTTTAGGCATAAAAGTCTCATCTATTGTTCTTTTTCAATCACTTCTATTTGCTTAGCAAAATAATTTCTGGGCAGCGTGTTTTTAGCAAAGAGCATATAAAACACGGGCACAATAAATAAGGTTAATAATGTCGAAAATAGTATTCCTGAAAATACCACAATACCAATGGTGATCCGACTTTCAGATCCCGCTCCCGTGGTAATAATCAAGGGAATCGCGCCAAATATCGTCGAAATTGCCGTCATTAAAATTGGACGTAAACGAAGACAGGAGGCGTTAATAATCGCATCGATAAATTCGTGTTTTTGCTCACGTAATTGATTAATAAATTCCACAATCAAAATACCATTTTTAGCGGATAATCCCATCAACATGATAATACCAATTTTACTGTAAATATTTAAACTTGACCCACTCACATATAAACCTAACAACGCCCCGGTTATAGCGAGTGGTGCCGTTAATATAATGATGATGGGATGAATAAAACTGCCAAACAATGCTGCTAAAACTAAAAACATCACGACCAATGCTAAAGAAAAAATAAACAAAATTTGCGAACCCGAGTCAACATACTCTCTTGAGTTACCTTTATAATCAATCGATACACTTGGCGGAAGATATTTAAAAGCGATATGACGTAAATATTTTAATGCCTCATCCAACGTATAACCTGGCGCTAATGATCCACTAATCGTGATAGAACGTAATCGATTATAACGATTGAGTGAATTCGCCGCGTTGACTTCTTTAAACGTCACTAAATTATCTAACGGAATAAGTTTATTTGTTGTCGTGGAACGCACATAAATATTATTGATGTCATTCGGTGTTTTCTTTTGTTGTAAATTTAATTCTAAAATCACATCATATTCTTCATCATTATCAATATAAGTTGTTACTTTTCGACCTCCGAGTAAGGTTTCTAAGGTACGTCCAATATCTCTTATCGGAACGCCTAATTCTGCTGCGCGGTCCTTATTAATATCAATAATTAATTGTGGTGTTGTTTCTTGATAATCACTATCAAGATTAATTAATTTCTTATTTTCTTTTGCATGCTGCAAAATAATATCTCGCCATTCAGCTAATTGTTTAAAATCCGTACCACCAATGACAAATTGCACTTGTTGTCTTAAGCCATTATTTGCAATACCAGATCGCATAATCGGAAAAGCTTGAATGCCAGGCATTGAAAATAATTGTCCTTGCACACTCGCAATCGCTTGTTGCGTGCTAATACTACGTTCATCCCAAGGCGACATCACAACAATTCCAAAGCCACTGTTTGCCGCATCTGATCGACCAAATCCTTGGGGCACAATGGTTAAGACTCTTGTCGCGTCTTTTTTATTGACTAAAGGCATTAATGTATCTTCAACTTTTTGCATGTAATTTTGCATGTAGCTAAAGCTTGCACCTTCTGGTCCTTTCACTAAAACAAAAAACGCGCCACGATCTTCGGTTGGGACTAATTCTTGCGGAACATATTGATATATAATATAAGCGGTCGCTGAAATTAAAATGAATAGACCGACCCATATTTTTTTATTGTTTAAACTCCAAACTAATATACGATGATAATATTGCTGTAATTTTTTATCGATCATTTGCGTGATTTTTTCGATACGCGTCGTTTTCGTTTTATATTTTAAAATAAAACTACTCATGACAGGCGTTAATGTTAATGCCACAATACTAGAAAAAACAACTGCAGCAGAAAGTGTAAAAGCAAATTCAGTAAACAAACGTCCTACGTTACCTTGAAATAATGAAATAGGAATAAATATCGCTAATAAAACTAAGGTTGTGGCAATCACCGCAAACCCAACTTGCCGTGTTCCCCTATAGCTAGCGGTTAAACTTGATTCGCCATTATCTTTACGTCTCGCAATATTTTCTAACACGACAATTGAATCATCGACCACTAAGCCAATGGCCAACACCAACGCTAATAAGGTTAATAAATTTAAGGAATATCCTAATAAATATAAAATAATTCCCGTGGCAATCACAGAAACAGGAATGGTGACTGCAGGGATAATGACCGTGGATATTTTTCCTAAAAATAAATAAATAACAATAATCACTAATACCAATGCAATTAAAAATGTCACAAACACACTTTCAATTGCTTCTCGCACAAAAACGGAGGTGTCAAAGCTATTGATGAGTTTTAATCCTTTCGGCAATGTTTTTTGTAAAGCGGTTATTTTTTTCTCTACCGCACTGGCTACTTCTAAGGTATTGGCATTTGATTGTTTGATAATACCAAGACCAATCATATCTTCGCCATTACCTCGTAATTGTGTGCGTCTTTTTTCCGCTGCGATTTGAATTTTAGCTAAATCACCGAGTCGAATTAAATGTCCATTAGGATCGCGCCTAATCACAAGTTTTGAAAAATCATCTGGCGTTTCAAATTTTCTTAACACACGAACAGTAAAATCACGTGAATTTGATTCAATTCGGCCACCGGGTAATTCGATATTATTTGCCCGCAATGCTAATTCAATATCGCTTAACGTGATATCTCTTGCCGCCATTGCAGTTTTATTTAACCAAATCCGCATGGCATAACGTTTTTCACCACCGATTCTGACTCGAGCAACACCATCCAACACTGATAATTGATCCACGATATAGCGCTCGGCGTAATCGGTTAACTGTAACCGATTCATATGACTGCTCGCAAAATTAAGCCACATGATCACATCGTTATCGGCATCTGCTTTATAAATTTCGGGTGGATCAGCATCTTCTGGTAATTCGGGTAACACGCGACTGATGCGTTCTCGCACATCATTGGCCGCATTATCAATATTTCGTTTTAAACTAAATTCAATATTAATAGTGGAAAAACCATCTTGGCTACTGGACTCGATATAGGTAATACCTTCAATACCACTAATTCTATCTTCTAATACTTTGGTAATTCGCGTTTCAACCGTATTAGCCGACGCTCCAGGATAACTCGTATTAATCGAAACAATCGGTGGATCAATGGCAGGATATTCTCGTAATGCTAAACGATTTAAGGTAATTAGCCCAAACGTGACTAATAACAAATTAACCACAATAGCAAAAACTGGATGTTTAACTGAAATATCAGATATCCACATTATTCCCTCTTTTTGTTTTCAGTTACTACGTTGACTTGCTGACCATTTGCTAATTTAAAACCACCATCAAGCACAATACTGTCCCCTGCTTTAAGTCCTTGCAAAATGGTGACCTTACCATGATAACGTTTGCCGATGACAATGGGTTGTTCTGTCACTGTGTTATCTTTATTGACGACAAAAACATATTTTTTATTTTTCTTTAGAACAATAGCATCTTCCGGGATCACTAATGCCATCGTTGGTTTAAATTTAATTTTAATATTTAATAATAATCCTGGCTTTAATAATAAATCTTGGTTGGGAAAATTTGCTCTCACTGTGAAAGAACGCGTTGCGGGATCAATTCTCGCATTGATTGTGGCGATTTTGCCTTCGAATGTTTTGTTGGGAAAGGCAATCGATGTTGCTTCGACTTGTTGGTCTTTATAAATTTCGCTGAAATATTTTTCTGATAAAGTAAAATCAACTTTAATCGGCGTAATTTGATCAATGGTAACAATTGGTGTACCGGGTTGAATTAATGCGCCTGGACTAATTTTTCTAAAACCCAATACGCCAGCAAACGGCGCGAGAATGGTTCTATCTGCAATGGTGGCTTGAATTTCATTAACTTTGGCTTTTGCTGAATTTAAATCAGCCACCGCTTGATCGTGTTGTGACTGCGCAATAAAATTATTGCCCCGGAGTTTTGATGTTCGATCAAAACTTTTTTCAGCATTTTGTAATCTGGCATTTGCATCATCGAGTTTGGCTTGTTCTTCTTCTTCATCTAGTTTTACCAGCAATTGTCCTTTTTTGACAAACTCACCATCTTCGAAATAAATCGTTTTCACCACTTCAGTGACATTGGCTGTCACTGTCACTGATTCAAAGGCAACTGTCGTACCCAACGCATCGATGGTATTGGTAACAGCTTGTTTGTTCACAGACGTGACCGTGACCGGCACTTGAAATTGTGCGCCACTCTTGTGAGCGGTAGGTGCTTTATTAATGAAAATAAAATAAATGGCTAAAATCACTAATGCAATGACAACCAATCCCGCTACTGTCAATATTATTTTTTTCGTCATCCTAACCTAAACTATTGACTTATAATAGGCTTTATTCTATTTCATTTTAGCTAGTCATTACTAGTCAACTTATCGCATTTTGTTTTATTTGATACTCAGTCTATTGAGTAGACTTATTGTCTATTTACCCTTAGTTTTCTCAGATAGTCTTTTATTGCAATAGGTATATTATTTTATTCAAATCAAAATAATCACTATGATCGAATAAAAATAATAAGGTTTATCATGGCGAGTCTATTACAAAGACCGATTAATCAACAAATTGCCCAGCGGATTATAAAATATATCGACATTAAGCATGTCATTTTTTCTCATCATTATTTAATTCACTTGTGCCGGAATGAACAAAGCGATCTACAACATATAACAGATTTATATAATAATTTAATTGAAGATGCTTTTTCATTTATTTTGGATGTCGATCATAACCATGTTCCAATGGAACAACGCGTATTAACTCAAATTTCAAAATCACTCGATAAAGAAAATCATTTTGGTCAACTTCTTCATTTTTTAAAAAAATGTATTTCTATCGAAATCACAAAGCAGTTAGATAAATGTAATTATTCATGTTTATTTGATTCAACTGACGCTAATTTACAATTACGATCAAATCATCGTTCCAAATTATTGCAAATTATTGGATTTACTACGCGATTTTTCGGTTATCCTATTTTTTATCCGATTAAAATAGAAAAAATCCCGCTACTTGAATATTTATTTTTCGCCGCCCACCCTTTATTAATGAAACCAGAACCTCAAACAAATAAACTGAGTTCCTCAGCATTTTTCCAAGAAGCTGAAAAAAAGCGCGCCGCTGAAGACTTACCTCAAAATAGAACGTTAACTCTCAAAGAATTTTGTCATGAACTTATTTTTAAACTTCGTTGTTGCAACGTTAACATTTATCATCATTTTGATCATGTTACACGCTCTACTCGTTGCCGCATAAAAGATATTTATTTTCGAATATTCGAAAAACTTTTTTCTCGTCTTAATTGTGATCCGTTACTTTGTCAGAATGATTTTATACAACAATGTGTGACGACTATTTCTGCGCTTATTACTGATTATCTAAATCAAAATAAACCCATTACTCAAACTTATCATCATTACTCTTTTATCTCTGAGTCATTCTCCGTTTCATTTCACCGTAACTTGTCCTCGTGTTTAACTCAAATTCACGAACAATTTTTAAAACAGGCAAATGATAAAGCTGACCCGTCATCAAAAGCAGCGACACCAACTACCTCAGGACTTCGCTAATATTATTTTCTAACCCGGCAATAAAACCCGACCAAATAGTCAATTTAACTCACGCAGATTAATTAAAATTATTATATTGTATATTCTCACCATGTTCTCTATAATTTCTCAATCTATTCTTTATGGATCTTATTAACATGATTAAGCATTTCGCATTAGTACAAGCAGGCTTTCCGTCACCGGCCGATGATTTTATCGAACAAGCCTTGAGTTTAGATGAATTACTCATTGATCAACCCGCCGCAACCTTTTTCGTGCGCGTGGTTGGCTTATCCATGATAAACGCTGGCATTGTTGAAAATGATATTCTCGTCGTCAATAAATCGCTGTCACCACGTCACGGCGATATTGTTATTGCGATCATCGACGGTGACTTTACGCTAAAAACATTAAGCATCGATAAACTCAATCAAAAGTTATGGTTATGCCCAGCTAATCCCAAATTTCCAAAAATTCCACTGGTTGAAAATAGTGATAATTATATTTGGGGTGTGGTTTCTGCTGTAGTGAGAAAAATCCGATGACATCATTATTTGCATTAATCGATTGTAATAATTTTTATGTTTCATGCGAACGTGTTTTTGCACCAAAACTTCATCATCAACCCGTGATTGTTTTATCCAATAACGATGGTTGTGTTATCTCACGCTCGAATGAAGCAAAAGCCTTGGGCATTGATATGGGTGCACCTTATTTTAAAATTCAAGCATTTTGCGAACAACATCATGTCACCGTAAAGTCGTCTAATTATGCGCTTTATGGTGATTTATCTCATCGTGTTGTAAATGTTATCAAATTATTTGAGCCGCGAGTTGAAGTCTATTCCATTGATGAGGTTTTTATTGAATTAATCGGCACGGATAAAATTAATTTAAAAAAATATTGTCTTATGCTTCGCGATATTATTCGACAATATATTGGTATTCCGGTTTCAATCGGCATAGGCCAAACCAAAACTCTCGCTAAAATAGCAACCTATCAAGCCAAAAGACGTTTGCAACAACCCGTGTGTATCTTAGATAAAGATATATCACATCAACAAGCATTACAAACCACACCGGTCGATGAAGTTTGGGGAATTGGTCGGCAATGGCGTAAAAAATTAGAATCACTGCATATCATGAATGCCTATGATTTATCGCGCACGAGCCCGGAATCGATGCGTCGTTTATTTAATATTGGGCTGTCTCATACTATTCGAGAATTACAAGGCAAAGTCACGTTATCGATTACCACCGAGCCGCCAAACAAACAAAATATCATGTCATCAAAATCCTTTGGGCAATCACTCACAACTTTCGATTCTATTGCTGCCGCATTAAGTCATTATTGCGCGCGTGCCTGTGAAAAATGCCGCGCACAACAATCGAAAGCACAACACATTCGTATTTTTTTAGAAACTAATCCTTTTAATAAAAAAGGCCGTTATTATAATCAGTCCATCCAATTTACGCTGCCCTATCCCAGTCATGAAACAGCAATGATTATCCATTATGCAAAAGCATGTTTAAAAAAAATATTTAAACCTGGCCTCGAATATAAAAAAACCGGCATTTTATTATGTGATCTCGTGCCAAATGATCATCCCATCCAATACGAATTATTTAATCCAAGCAGTGACACCAAAACTGAACCCAGCAAAAAAAATATCGCCGCAAAAACATTGGATCTCATTAATGCCCGATACGGTAAAGATGTGCTATTTATCGCTTCACAAAAAACCCAACCACAAAAGCAATGGACAATGCGTCAAAACCATAAAAGCCCACGTTATACAACACGCTGGCAAGAAATTTTAATTCTCAAAGGATCAAATCTTGATTTATGACTTTTAATTTGTTAGTTATAAATCAAGATTTGCCCTTGAGGAATAAACAGCATGTGTGGTCGTTTTGCGCTTTATAGTTCACCTGAAGATTTAAATAAATATTTTGTATTAGCAAACACGATACCTTATAAAGCCTCATATAATATTGCGCCAACAACAAACGTGGTAACACTCACCAGTAGTGATGAAGAAAATAAATTAAATTTACAAACCATGCATTGGGGATTTATTCCATCCTGGTCAAAGCGCGATAAAAAATTTCCAGAACCCATTAACGCTCGCATCGAAACGGTAGCAACTAGTCGATTATTTAAACACGCTTATCACCATAAACGCTGTGTAATTCTAGCGAATGGCTATTACGAATGGCGTCAAGAAGATAATAAAAAACAACCTTATTATATTTATGATCCAGAACAACCACTATTATTAATGGCAGGCATATACTCAAACTGGACATCCCAAAACGAGGAACACATTCAAAGTTGCGCCATCATTACCCAGCCAGCAAATAAAAAAATTGCAACAATTCATCAACGCATGCCATTAATTTTAGCAGAAGATGCTATTAGCCCCTGGCTAAATGCCAATAATCAAAATGAATATCACACACATCAACATTTAGCATTTCATGCCGTAAGTCAAAAAATGAATTCACCACGGGTGAATAATGAGCAATGTATTGTTGAAGAAAAAAATAAATAAAATTTCATCCAAAATAGAAAAAATCAATACGTTAAGAATAATTAAAATCTTTTATTGGGATTGGAAACAATTGTTGATTTTCTAGGATCAGGAGGTAGTCCAAGCTCATCCCTATTACGTTGGTCATTATATTTTGCTTCTCCGGATGGCGGAATAGAAGGACTTTGAGGATCAGTTGGCTTAGCCCTCGCCGCCAAATGTCGAGAAAACAAATTTGAAAGGCTATGAGCTAATAGCGAGCCCCGTACGTCCTTGGGTTGATCTGGCGAAGAGTTAATCATTTGAATTACGACAACAATAAAATGGATTTAAAAACTATTCGAATTGTAACGATGAATACTTAATTAATGATGACAAATAAAAAGAAAACGAGCTTATCAAGTAAGGTTAAATCTTTTATCGCTTTCATGCGGGGGAAATAGCTGTGAGTGTAAGTCTTGGATACGCGTTGTATACGCACCATCACGATCTCTTTCTTTAAACGCTTTAACTTCATCACTATCTTGAGATAAACGTTGAAAGGTATCTTGTAAAAATGGTTTTACAAAAATATGATCAAAATTTTCTTGAGGCGAATGAAAACTTAGGTTGTTAGGTATAAGACATCCATTTAAAACCGCTTGCATAATATCTTCATGATCTCTAAATTGTAAAAAGTAAATCGTGATTTCGACAGCTTCCATTAAAGGAAGTTGATGAGATTTTAAGCCACGAAATTGTTCAAAGATTCCAGAATCGGGTGCAGTTTGATATTTATTAAAAAAATACTCACATCCAAATTTTATATAACGTAAAACACTGGCTCGCGAAAGTTGATCCAAAGCAATTTTAAAATAAGAAAGCGCATCTTCCGCCATAAAAGCGGCATGTTCCGGACAAATCTCATCTATAGCTAATTGCTCTAATAAATAAGCTAATCTAAAGATATGAGGATCACGATCATCTCTTATGATATAGCTTCGTCCTCTAAGAGCACAATAACGATGAAGTAGCTTAAAAGGGGAATCATTAGGATAGTGGTCACGTAAGGTTGCTAAACTGTATTCAAGTTCGGGATGTTGCCGATGTTCGGCAATTACTTTATTTAGTATATAAAGTAATATCGTTTCTTTATGAACTTTATATAATAATAAATGGAGAGTTCGACTCTCACGGAAATCACGATGGTTTAATATAATGAAAACTTTATCTTGTAATAAAGAAATAGCTTTTGGGGCTAAATCTTCATTAGCCAAAGTTTCAACATCCTGAACACCAAGAAAATGTAATAATTCTCTCAATTGCTGATGATTTCTCTCCCCCTTTTCAATCGCCATAATTTCATTCAACATGACTTTTCCACTGATCTCGATACTTTCAGTAAAAATAATCGCGTCGTCATTCGCAAGCAATAGACACTTTTGTAAAGTAACATTATCAGGTTCTACACGCATATAATGACTAATCATTAAAGTTTGAACTTTCTTAAATTGAGGTGTTTCTTGTAACGTCTTTGCCTTTGATAAATGAAAACGAACACGCTCAAAGAGAATACCGTATAACGCATCATTTATCGCTTCATGAGATAAAGGCGGCTGAGCTTCTCTTAACCTATTATAATCATCCGCAAATAATAAAGGTAAAAGGTCGACGTATCGCATCGCAATCAAATCATAAAAATAGTGTGCTAAGGATAAATGCATTTCTGGCGTTAGATTATGAAAATATAATTGATTAATGAAAGAAAACGCTTTTTGCATATTCTCACGTTGAGGATTCGCTGCAATAAATTTTAAAGTGTAACGCGCAAAAATGAAATTCGCTTCTGGAATATGATGACAATTAATACGACAAATATTTAATAAAACAACTTGCCCTGGTGATGGTTGTAAAAGCCAATTATCATCTTTATCTAAATTAGCTAACACTAATACTAAAGGGTTAGGTATTCGGGATTGATGATCTAAAGAAACAGTCGTAACCGATTCAACAGATTCAGCGCATTTTTGGCGTAACGCATAGCGATACGTTGCCAGGGGTGAAGTTTGTTCAAATTCTGTTTCGACAACCTGCACCAGGCTATCAACAACTGAAGGGATAGCTAACTCGTCAGTAGTAAAATATTGTCGAGCAAAAGTTGAATCACTTTGAAATAGATGTGCGAGCACATCTTCAGGATAATAGAAAAAAATTAACGCTAACTGACGGCTATCGTTTTTTTCCACTAATGCCGCAATTATTTCTTGTCGAATAGTCGCATCGCGGATCAAAGAAAAAGTAAATAAACAAGGATCACTTACGCCTACCAGACTAGACTCTCTTCCGACCATCAAAGATAACTCAGCATCTACAGCTTCTTCTTTATCAGCTTCGATTTTACGTTCAGCTTCATCTAAACTTGCAACCCCTGTTTCAGATTTATCTGGAGATGGGCTACGAAAAATAACTTCTTGCATTCGATAACCCTGTAGACGTTGAACCATCATAACTACCTCACTGCGACTTGGTTGCGCTCTTTCTGCAGGATAAGTCAAATAATGGGCACTAACGAGACGCACTAAATCATCCTGAGATATATCACTATGATGAAAACTGAGAGATCGACGTAAACAATAAACAACATCAAAAGGCTTACCTTGTGATTCAATCACCATTCCTGGCATTAAATCAAAAGCTAATTCACCGCTATAATCAGCGTCTACTTGATGAATTAAATCAATCGCACACATTTGATAAAACATTGCAATTTCAAAACATTGCTGTGGCGTTAGAAAACTCACATCATAAACCTGAGCTAAAAGGGGAATAGCACGTAAGGCATTGCCACTTCGAATATAATAAAGTGCAAGTTCAACTCGTAATTGATTCAAATGTTCACTTTGCGTATCATCGAGAATAAGCATTTGTTGCAGATAAAAAATTTCTTTGCTTTCGATTATTGTATTGGGTGCTGTGCGACGTATTTTATCAATAAAAACAGGTAAAAATCGTTTTTGATTATTATATAACGTAATGAGATTTTCCCATTGTAAATCATTATCAGCAAACATACATAGCATCACCATGATATTGCAGTTACTTTCATAGAAAATACGAATATCTGAAAAGATGGATTGTAATTCATTTTGTTGATGGACGATCCTTTGTTGAATCAGTTCTTGTTGTCTCAATAAAGATTCGTTTCTGGGATCAACTCTTAGCGCTGTTTCAACTCGATTTAACTCAAGTTGAAATAATTCTAAACGGCTATAAGTTAAATTGGCTGAAAAAATAATTCTATAATAAGAAATCGTTAAACGTTCAACTCTATATAAATTACTGAAGTCCTGAGAGAAAAATTGATTAAATTGAGCAATATTTTCTGCTGTGCAATGCCCCCGATATTCTGCAACTTGAGCAATAAAATACGCTCTAACTACAAAAAAGGGACCACTCAGCGCTAACATAGTTTTAGCCTCTATATCGCCATTTCGAGCTAAGGCAACACAGTAAGAATAAGCTTTGTCCCCATGTTCAGCTAAAAAAGATCTGTCCCATTTTAAGCCTATACTTTTTTCCATCAATCTAACATTAGGATCATAAATTTTTCGCATGGTATGTAGTAAAAGAGCAAAGTCATGGCGAAAAAAATCCAATGATGTCGACAAATTCATTATTCTTAGTAAAATATTAAAATATTTTTCAATTTCACCTCGACAAAGCATTGCTTTATTTTTATCACTTGTGGATGAGAATAAAGTAATAGTTGGTGTAATCTGATGGTAATACTCTATTAATTGTAAGCAGGCATAACCCGCTTCAATGCTACTTATACGTAATCTTTGCAAGCGGAATTTATGTAACTCTTCACTTAATTGACTGTCAAATCCTGGCTGTTCTGTTCGCAATGTTTCATATTCTTGAAAACGTACTTCCATTTCATCAACTCTCTGCTTATATAAAGCGATACATTGTGTTTGCTGAGGATGATATTTTAATAAATGCAATTCTGCCGGTAAACATTTTGCAGGTGTCGCTTTGGATAAGGTAACTTTTATAAGTTGAAGTTTATCTTCTTGATTTATTTGTAACATGCCGAGAGACATTCTTTCTATTACTTGTGCATGATATTCATGTGCGATAACTAATCCTAATTCAGAAGCTCTAATAAAGCACTCACGTGCTTTAATTAAATTAACATGCCCCATATAGCCTTTTAAATAAATTAATCCCATTAAGAAATGCGCTTCTGCATAATCAGGATCTAAGATTAGCGCTTTTTGTATATAGGAAAAAGCACGGCGGAAATGACTAGGGCATGTATAGGAACTTTTGGCCGTAAAAGTTCCTATCGCTAAATCACAACAATAAAAAGCTTGCGCTCTTTTTTTATCTCGTTCAAAAGAAGCACTATCACAGGAAAATTCAACACTCATCGCTTTAGCTTGAAGTTGTCTGATATAATCTTTTCTAGCTGAAGCAATTTGTTCGGTGTTTAATTCAGGGTTATCTTCTATTTGACGTTTAAACTCTGACTCTGATAGTGGAATTTTATTTTGCTCATATAATTGAGCTAAATACAAATAGGCTAAACCATTATCAGGATTTAACTTAATCGCTTCATCAAGAAGCTTTTTTGCTTGAAGATAATTTTCTTTTGTTGCATCAACAAGCGACATAAACCAATAAGCTTCTCGTACTTTATAAAAATATAATTCAACTCCCTCAGTGTAGTGCTCACTGGGAGGATAATAAATACAACTCAAGCGCGCAGGATAAATCTGTAGTATATCAACAGTTTCAGGTAACATTCTCGCCATATTGTTATTCTCGTCACTCGCTTCGATATATTACCTAAGTATAGTACATTAAACTTTACTGACTAGGTTTTAAAAAAAATATGAATATTATAGCCTTATAGCCATTTGTTCGCTTAAATTATCTGTGATAACAGTATCTAATTTACATTAAATGGATTTTTCACATTTATCCATAATTGCAATGAATAGAGGGTCAGGACTTACGCAAAACGAAGATTTTGTTTGTGGTCGAGGTATAGTGAAAAGCGCAGTGTACGAATGGTACATGAGCATTTGAACGAAGATTATAACGAAGACCACGGATAAAAGCTGAAGTTTTGCGTAAGTCCTGAGGGTATATCCTATTGAAGTAATACCTGCTATATTTCCAAATCAAATTCAATGACACAGATAACCCCATGTTTAGTGAAAAAATAACATTTGTACCTGCAGAAACTAAAGACTATGTGGGTATTCTTGAAATTTATAATCATTATGTCATTAACACACCGATTACTTTTGATTTAGAAATTCAAACAATTCAATCTAAAGCGCATTGGTTTAAAAAATTTTCCCCGCAATCACCTTATTTATTACTCATTGCAAAAAATAATGATGAAATCATTGCTTATGCTTGTAGCCATCCTTTTGCTGAACGCCCTGCTTACCAAACATCGGTTGAATTTTCGATTTACACCCATCACCAACAACGTGTTAAAGGGGTCGCGCGCCATTTATATCAATTATTGTTTCAACATATCAGTGGATTTAATATCCATCGAGTTTATGCTGGAATTTCCATTCCCAATGATCGCTCTGTTCACTTTCACCAACAAGCTGGTTTTAACAAAGTGGCACATTATTCTGAGGTGGGTTTTAAGTTTGAAAAATACTGGGATGTCGCTTGGTTTGAAAAAAAATTGATTTAGAAAAGAGTTAATTTAAGTTTTTCATTATGAATTGAGATTTCATAAACGCCATCATTAGCAAAAGCATTTAATGCTAAATCAGCCATTTCTTCAAGTAACGTTTGGTCTTCTGACATCACATCACTTGTAATATATATTTTCGAACGACTCATTTTAAATCCCACTAACATAGCATAACCCGCACGGTCGTAAATATACGGCCGCGTAGCATAAGTGATCGTGTTAAAAGTGGTTGGCAAAAGTTTGTTGCAGTAGTGAGATTTTATGAGTCGAATAAATTCATCGCGAATTACGTCTTGCATGAATATTAACTCACTTAGTCTAATAAATAATTATAGAAGAGGATTTACAAAAGTAAAAAAAAGAAAATTAATAAATATTAAGATGAATTCAATTTAGTGAGAATTTGTCAAGAAATTAATGAACTAATTCTTCTTGCTCGATTAATGAAGCGATTACAGCACGAACTTCGGCTAAATCCTTTTCACAATCCACACCGTGCGGTGGGACTGCTAATGCTCTATCGACAATTATTTTGCCACCACGCCATAAAACACGTAATTGTTCGAGTGATTCAAGTTGTTCAATTGGTGATGAAGGCCAATTTACATATTGTTTAATAAAACCAGCACGCTGCGCGTAAAGGCCGATATGTCGTTGAAATTTATAATTTGCAGGTAAGCTTTGATTTTGTTGATTAAAATGATCACGCGCATAAGGCAACACCGAACGCGAAAAATATAAAGCAAAACCATTACAATCACAAACGACTTTAACTACATTAGGATCGAATAATTCTTCACGACTAATAATATCCGTACTGAGTGTTGCGACATCTGCCTGTGGATTATCATGTAATAAATAAGCGGCTTGACGAACAATGGAAATAGGAATTAAAGGTTCATCGGCTTGTAGATTGACGATAATATCGTGATCTTGAAAATGACCTTTTTCAAGAACTTCAGAAATTCGCTCCGTACCAGAACGATGCGAAGTAGACGTTAATATTACATTCGCAGAAAATTGTTTTGCAACATCAACCACCCGTTGATCATCTGCGGCAATGGTAACAGATGCCGGATTACTCGCTAAAGCACGCTCATAAACATGTTGTAAAATGGGTTTACCTGCAACGTCTAATAACACTTTGCCAGGTAAACGTTGTGATGCAAAACGAGCAGGAATGATAATATGAAATTCCATTACGCATCCTCTGATAATTTCATCGCTTTATCTGCTAGCATAATCGGAATACCATCTTCGATGGGATAAATTAATTTATCGAATTTACAAATTAATTGTTGTAACTCTTTTTTATATTCTAATTTACCTTTACAAATGGGACAGACTAAAATATCTAATAATTTATTATCCACTCGACTCACACCCTGATTTAATCAAGGTGCTATAATAACATTTCACTAAACAATGAGGTAGTATTTTGTGGCCATAATAAATATCACGGATCCCATCAATGATTTATTAGCAAGAAGCGCGATTCATACCAGTTGGTTACCCTTAGTTAAATCCGCACTCTCTACCCTACCTCAAACTTATCTTATTGAATTAATGGCAAATCAGACCTGGTTACCTGGCCCACAAAAAATATTAAATGCCTTTAGTCAACCATTATCGACCACCCAATTTATTTTATTTGGTGAATCACCTTATCCACGTGAGATTTCAGCAAATGGCTATGCCTTTTGGGATAATGCAGTAAAAAATTTATGGTCGAGTAATGGGATGAGTAAAGAAGTTAACCGTGCCACATCATTACGTAATATCATGAAAATGTTATTAGTCGCGAGTGATCACTTAACATTATCCGATACCAGTCAAGAAGCTATCGCGGAACTCGATAAATCAAAGATGATTAAAACAGGTCATGAATTATTTACGAATATGATCACTCGTGGATTTTTATTATTAAATGCGTCATTAGTATTTCGGCCTAAACAAGTTAAATACGATGCTAAAATATGGTTACCTTTTGTTGATACGCTACTACAAATTCTTCAGCAAAAAAAGCCACAAATTCAATTGATCTTATTTGGCAAAATCGCTGAAACCATTGCAAGTTTATCTAGCGCATCATCGTTTACGACTTTAATCGCAGAACATCCTTATAATGTTTCATTTATTAGTAACCAAGCTGTCATCCACTTTTTCCGACCACTTGATTTGTTAAATTAAAGTGCATATGATAAAATTTTCACAAAATCAGTATCATAGAATATTGATAACGCTTGCAATTCAAACTTAAGCCAGAAATAATTAACGTTAAAATATTATTATTATAAGGATAATTATGCGGATTTTATTAGTCGAAGACGATGAATTATTAGGTGACGGACTTAAAGCCGGATTATCACACGATGGCCACACTGTCGACTGGCTTAAAGACGGTGGATCCGCTTTGCAAGCGATTGAAGATGAAAACTTTGATCTCATGGTTTTAGATTTAGGTTTACCCAAAATTTCAGGCTTAACTGTGTTACAAACACTTCGCAATAAAGGCAGCGCGATCCCCATTTTAATTTTAACCGCTCGTGACAGTATTGAAGAACGTGTGCAAGGTTTAGATTATGGGGCTGATGACTACGTGACGAAACCTTTTGATCTCGATGAGTTATGTGCGCGTATTCGCGCATTGCAAAGACGACTCAACTCACGCGCAGAACCGGTGATTAGTTATCAAGATATTATCCTCGATCCCGCATCACATACGGTGACAAAATCAGAAGAATTACTCAATATTCCACGTCGAGAATTCGCCCTATTACAAAAGTTACTGGAAAACATTGGTCGTGTGATGTCACGCGAATATTTAACACAAACGCTTTATGGTTGGGGTGAAGATGTTGATAGTAACGCACTCGAAGTTCACATTCACAATTTACGTAAAAAACTAGGCCAAAAATTTATTCGCACAATTCGTGGTGTTGGATATATGGTTGAAAAAGAAAAATGAATCGCTCCATTCGAAACTATTTATTAGTTCATCTCTTATTGGGTATTCTTATTATTACCGTGTTAAGCGCACTGGCGAATTATGTTTTAGATGAAAGAGCTATTAGTCATCATTTAGATCAATGGTTAAGTGAATCGTCACTTACCTTTCAAGCACTCATTGGTGAAGATTTATCAAATCGAGATTTAAAACATATTCAACAATTAATTAACACTATTCCACTACAATCACAAAACATTTTTCAAGGACAACAAAGTCAAGCGAATACCTTTGAAGGAAAATTCCAATTTCAAGTTTGGGATAAACAAGATCACTTGTTACTTCACACAAAAGATGCGCCTAAAATTCCGTTAGCCAATACGCCCCAAGGCTTTAGTGAGCAAGCGATAAATGGAAAACCGTGGCGCGTGTTCACGCTCTATAACGAAAAAACAGGTCTCCGCATTGTCACAGCAGAACGCTTAGACATTCGACATCAACTTGGCCATAAAATTGCGTTTGATGCTTTTTATATTTTACTCATCAGCATGCCAGTTTTAGGTATATTAATTTGGTTTATTGCTGGGCGAGGACTTTATAGTATTAAAAAGGTAGCAAAAGAAGTCGGTCATCGCGCACCTAATTTTTTAGAACCAGTGGATTTAAAAGTCGTACCGCATGAAGTAAAACCACTAATCGATGAACTCAATAAATTATTTGTTAGACTACAACAAGGCTTTGAACGTGAAAAATCTTTTTCAGCTAATGCCGCCCATGAATTACGCACACCGCTCGCCGCGTTAAAAACGCAAGCACAAGTCGCCCAATTAGCTAAAACAGATAACGAGCGTATTGCCTCATTAAAAAAATTAATTGCTGGTGTCGATCGTGCCACCCATGTCGTCCAACAATTATTAACACTATCTCGTTTAGTGCCAGATAGTGCCTTAAGTGATTTTACGAAAGTAAATTTAAATAATATTATCACCACTGTCATAGCAGATATCGTTCCCACGGCCCTTGAAAAAAATATTGAAATTGAATTTGTTGGTGGCGAAAAAAACTATTCTATTTTTGGTACAGCAACAGCCTTGAGCATTTTAGTTAGAAATTTAATTGACAATGCCATTCGTTATACGCCTGAAAATAGTTTAATCCAAGTTAAATTAGAAGCATCGGTAGAACACATTTTGCTTAAAGTCATCGATAATGGCCCAGGGATTGCAGAAGAACTTCGCTCGCAAGTCTTTGAACGATTCTATCGCATATTAGGCACAAAAAGCCCAGGCAGTGGATTAGGTTTAGCCATCGTGCAACAGATTGCAGATTCGCATCATGCCGAAGTTATTTTAGGTGAAAACAGTCAAGGACAAGGATTAGAAGTTTGTGTCAAGTTCCCCAATTTTTAAATCAAGTAAAAATTTAGCTAATGCCGAGAAAGAGATGAAAGAAACGTTATTTAATCAATTTGAAAATCAATTTATCGAAATTGATGGAAAAAAAATTCGTTATTGGTCACAAGGTCAAGGCGATAAAACAATATTTTATATTCATGGCTTAGGAGGTTCAGTTGAAAATTGGGCGAAAAATATTGATTTTTTTCAAACAGATTATCGTGTGGTCGCACTCGATTTAATTGGTTATGGCTTAAGTAGCCATGATTATCAAGCCGTTGATGCGAGATCACAAGCAGAAATCATTGCAAAATTTGTTAGAACCTTAGACCTTAAAAATATTTATTTAGTGGGTCACTCTTTAGGTGGTGCTATTTCAATTCTATTAACTTTGCAACACCCCGGTTTATTTCAACAACTCATTCTGGTTGCAAGTGCTGGCTTTGGTGATGATATTGCATTTTTACTCCGTATTTTAACAGTGCCGTTAATTGGGGAATTACTCACCTTGACTCATTCCCAACAAACCGTGCGTAAAGGTTATGAAAATATCGTTTTTAATAATAAATCAATTGATGATGATTTTGTCGAGATGGCATTTAATTTACCTCGAGCAAAAAAATCTGTTTTAAAAACACTGCGCAATGATGCTAATTTTTTTGGATTAAAAGAAAAATCACATAAAGAATTTCGAGATCAATTAAGCCATTTGACATTGCCCGTGTCGATAATTTGGGGTAAGCAAGATACGGTCACACCTGTTTCGCATGCATTTACAGCGAAAAATTCTTTTACTAATGCCACGTTAACATTACTCGATAAATGCGGGCATTTTATTCAGTATGAGCACCCGAGTAAATTTAATGAATTTATGCTGGGTATTCTTCTGGCATAATATCTGTATCTCATTTTTTTATTTTTTTTTTTTGCATTTTATTTATTAATGCTATAATTATATAAGAAATTAAATATTCCAAATAAACTTTTAGGTTTTTACTATTTCTTTTCAACAACATAAATAGTACCTAATAAAGTTTTAATTAAAATAAGAATAAATTGGTAGCATTATGTTTTCAAGACTAAATAACATTCTCAAGACAATTGAGACTTTTCTAACTGAATCACGCGATGAAATCGGCCATAGTGACGAAGAATTAAATCAAGATAGAATTAATCTTCGCCAATTTCTCGATAGTTGGGCTAAAGCTCAATATGGTGTAAGAAGCGCTATTACTTTATTTAGAAATTTATTCCAAGAAAAATACATTTTAGATGGCCTCATTATCTGTCTTGAAAAATATCGTTATTTTGTGAGTCAAGATGCAAGATATTATGCTTTATTTCGAAAAATACATGAACTGGCAAATGTAGAATTAATTGATTTACCAGAAGATATAGAGGTTTTTCGTCAACAAGAAACTAAACATTTCTCATCCTATTACGAGATACCTCAAGACAGTGAGGGAGGAGGACCTCGTAAAGCTAGAGCAAGTTCCTGCGAGAGCATTCATAGAAGATTATCCACGCCTGACTTTATAAAAAGATCATATGGGCATGTTAGAGTCCCTACTGGTAAGGTTTTTGAACCTGTTACTAGCGCACATCGATCGCGTGCGAGGACTATGGAGAGGATTAAATTATCTAAAACTGAAAGACTCGTTATTAAACTTATTGACGATAAAAAAGACCGCGAATTTAGTTTATTGAGTATAGATCCTGGCAAACAAGCAGCTTTAAATTTATCAAAAAATGAGTTCGAACGTTTATTATATTTGTGGCCTAATCCAATGGCGATACCTGAAGAAAGAAGAATCGACTTAAATAACATATTACTAAACCATGCTGATGTTTGGCAACATCATGACATCTACTATCAACTTGTTCGACAAATTGCGTCATGTTATGGCAATTATGATTTACCCAAAAATCGCACGCATTTCCAACATGCAAATGTAGCAGGCACAATGTTATTAAAATTAGAATCATCACAAGGAATACATCGACTTCCTGATAGTAAAATTCACTTTAAAAGTCCCTTTGGAAAAAAATAAATATCATTTATTAAGTAAAATTAATCAGTATTTCGTAGTGTTAAAGATAATATCGCTACAAGAAAAAATGAAATCGGAATAATTGCTAAACCAATGGCATAATTTATGTGATTTTGAGAATTGACAATGATATTTGCACTTAATAAGTAACCCACAACAATATGAAAAATGGCACCGCTAATCATAATTATCATATTTGTATATGAAATAGCAAATCCCTGAAATTCTTTCGGGCAATGATTGTCAAATATTTTCCAAACCATGGACTGTGCGCTTGAGGCGAGACCAAAAATAAGTAACAACAACCACACTAAGAAACTACTCGAAGTAAAATAGATTAATATAATAGAAGTGATAAAACCAATGACTGCTCCAATCAAAATATAAAGATAAGAAAAATTTGAATATCTAGAACGATAGCCTAATATAGGCGAGCCGATTGCCCAACCTAAAAATATTATCATAATCCCAAATGAAGCTGCTTGTTTACTAAATCCATAATGATATTGTAAAAATGGGATCCCCCAGAGTGAGGCAAATATTGTAGTAGGCAAATAGAATAAACTGCCAATGATCGCATTACGTATAATGATGGGTGTTTTAATTATATTAATAATTTGTGTTTTTGCTGAACTCAGTTTTAATTTTGATGATTCTTGGCCATTTTTTTCAATCAACTTAAGCGCGGGTAAAAGAATAATTAATCCAATTAAAACTGCTAATAAAGCAAATCCAGAAAAAACACTATGCCAACTAAAATAGTTAATTAAACATGTTCCTATAGATTGAACACTTGCTGCAGCTAAAGTCCCCGCAGCAATAGCAATACCTGCAATAAAACTAAAATTATGGGGTGCGAAATAGCGTCTTGCTAAATATAAAACAGAGATAAAAGAAAAGGCGGACGTCATTCCAATTAAAAATCGAAAAATATATCCCATCACATACATAGTTGATTGCGTAAAACCAATAAAACACAGAGCACATAAAACAATACTGAGGGCAAACACGCGATTAAAATTTAATGAATCAAGAATTAATCCAGAAGGTATTTGCATAATGGCATAACCAATATAAAAAGCTGAGGCAAATCCTCCAATACCTAACGTATCAGTCGTATATTGTTGCATTAATTGGGTGACAATAATACTTTGCGAAATTCTAAAGAAGAAATCTAAACAATAGAATAACAAGGCAAGTGTTAGTAAAAGGCTTAACTGTTTTTTCATCTTTCCCTTTCGGTACTGTTTAAGTTTATTTAATAACTAAATATATTCAGTTGTTAATCCACAAATATTTTGAGCCAATTTTGCGAATATGTCGGCCTCCTTGAGATTATTGGCATGGACTATTACAAAACGAAAACTGGATGTAAATTTTAAATTACTCTAGTGTCATTTCTAAATATTTTAATACTTTTTCCAAATTTAAACTATTTTCTGAATAATACCATAACCATGCTTACTGTTACCAATTATAGGTTTTAATTTAAACTTATTTGCAATAAAACTAAAGGGTTTACTTATTCGACCTAATTTTATGAGGCTATCTAAAGATTTAATTGCAACATAGATATAACTTTTCACTCTACTATTAATTAATATGGTTTATATTTGGGCGCTTTGCTATGAGTATCATTGTTTTTACTAATGATTAAGAATAATAAAAGATAAAATTGGTAATCGATATCCCGCACGGGTAAGCCAATATTCAAATACTGGAAAATGGCTATATTTCTTAAAAAGTTTTTCCCTCCCTGGGAGTCTAATATAGCATTCTAATTTATATTAAAAATATTTCGTTATTATAAAAATTTCATTGCTTTTAGAATAAAAATAATGTCTAGTATTATAGCTATGCTTTATTTTAATAATTATTTAGAGGAATTATTAAATGAACTTATATCATATATTCAGTATCACACTTTTTATTTTGGCATTTTTATTAATTTATTTAAGTCGGAATGTGATTTTAATGCGTCGTAAACATAAAATATCTTACGCTCACATTTAGAACAGCAAAATCAGCCAAAAGTTGTAGGCAGGATATTAGGTATGGTTTTAACATTTACTGTTATTGGTCTTTGTGTTTTAGACATTTTATTTTATTGTTGGTTAGTCTAACTAACCATTTTTTATCTCGTATTACTCAATCCAAAAATGAGGATTAAAAGCAACTTCCCATAAATGTTGGTCAAGATCTGCAAAATAGCCGGAGTATCCTCCCCAAAAAACCTCTGCGGCGGGCTTGATGATTGTGGCACCGGCTTGTTTTGCAATTTCTAAACACATATCAACTTGTTCTTTAGTTGTAACATTATGTGCAATGGTAAAAGACGCATACCCTGAATCGATGATGGGTACCGTCGCATCTTTAGCTAATTCAGTTTTAGGGAATAAACCTAACCAAACATGTGCTAATTCAAAAAACGAAACATGTTCATTTGAATGTTGTGCTAACGGAAAGCCTAAGCCCTGTTGATAAAATTCAGTGGCTCGCACTAAATCACTAACGCCTAATGTTATTAGACTCATCCTTGGTTCGAATTTATTTGTCATCACTTAATCCAAAAAGAAATCATGAAATAATTCTACTTCGGGATTAATCGCATATGATGAAAAATCATCTATCCCTTCTTGTTGTAACACGGCTTCATCGATGAAGAAATTGCCACTACATGTTTTACTATTGCGCGTTAAAATAATATGCGCGGCATCTGCCATAATATCGGCTTTGCGCGATGCTTGTAAAATTTGCGGTGGAAAATTCACTTCGATCGCGGCTGTCGCAATCGCCGTTTTTGGCCATAACGAATTAACCGCAACACCTTTATCTTTAAATTCAGCTGCCATCCCGAGAGTGCACATACTCATACCATATTTAGACATAGTATAAGCGCAATGATCTTTAAACCATTTCTTATCCATATTTAATGGCGGTGCTAAATTTAAAATATGAGGATTATCACTTTTTAATAAATGTGGTAAACAAGCTTGTGATACCGCAAAAGTTGCTCGAACATTAACATTAAACATTAAATCAAAACGTTTCATTGGTGTATCAAGCGTCGGTGCAAGATAAATCGCACTCGCATTATTCACTAAAATATCAATCCCACCAAATTCATCGACAGTTTTTTGCACGGCTTGCTGAATATTATCAACTTCACGCACATCTAATTTTATCGGTAAGGCTTTGCCACCGAAAGCTTCTATATTTTTTGCGACACTATGAATTGTGCCAGGAAGTTTGGGATGCGCAACACTCGATTTTGCAGCGACTGCAATTGATGCGCCATCACGAGCAGCACGCATGGCGATTGCTTCACCAATTCCGCGTGAAGCACCTGTAATTAAAATTCGCTTTCCTTTTAAACTTGCCATGATTATTTTCCTTCAAATTCTGGTTTTGATTTATTAATAAATGCATTCACCCCTGAACGAAAATCTTGCGATTTTGCACAGCTTAAGAAATACCTTGCTTCTCTTTCCATTTGTTCTGCTAAATTTGTTTGAAACGTGTGATTAACTAAATTTTTTGCGCCAGCAAAAGCATGAGTGGGACCATTCGCTAATTTCGATAAAATTTGCTGAGTTTGTTCTGCAAGTTTTTCTTGCGGCACAACCCAATTAATAATGCCGTATTCTTTTGCTTTTTCAGCGCTAAACACATCCGCTAAACAAAATAATTCCATCGCACGTTTAGTGCCAACAAGACGAGGTAAAAAATGACTCATCCCACCATCTGGGCTTAAGCCAATTTTACTGTAAGCCGTGGTGAATTTTGTTTCTTCACTTGCTATTGCTAAATCGCAAGCTGTTACAAAACTTAATCCCACACCAGCAACAGAGCCATGCGCAGAGGCTAAAATAGGTTTAGACATTTGTGTTATATTATTTATTGAAGCGGATAATAATCGAATTATACTTAACACAATATTAGATAAATCATCTAAGTGTTCATAAAAATATTTTATATCACCACCGGCCATAAATAAGGGGCCTTCACCTTTTAAACACACAGCTCGAATTTTATCGTTTAATCGCACCTCAGTTGTGATCACTTCAAGCTCTCGCGCCATATCATGATTAAATGAATTCATTTCTTTGACACGATTAAAAGAAATAATTGCGATGTTTTGATCAATGTCTAATTTTACAGTTTGCATGTGAGTTCCCTAAAATTGTCGCCAAGATATCCGCCCAGACCTTAAGATAGTTGTGATAGTTTTGCAAATTTTTTCTGATTTTTTTTCTCGTATGATGACGCTTTGCAAAATAATAGGATGAGCAATCCCCTCATCCATACTGCGTACAGTTACCCTATCGTAAACAATACCATGGGTTGATTGATCTATTAAACGTTGGCAATCAGCGCGATATAATTGCTCTTGCATAAAATAAAATTGCTGGTGTTGGCAAGCATGTTTTTGCCACCAAGTAAGTTTGTTTTCCATCACCAACGGTTTTTCATAATTACACTGATTTGAATAAATTGTTGATTCAGCAAATTTTAAATTCTCTTCAGCACGATTTCGACTACGTATATGCTGCAAAAAAATCTGATTTGTTTTGAATGAAATAATACTATTTTGTAACATGGTGATCACAAGGAAAGATAAAATAGCAATAATTGTTAACACTAATAATAAAATAAAACCAGATTGTTTATGCTTCATTTTTTAATACCATTATCGTTGAAAATACGCGATACAATTTTTTATCTTTAGCTAATATTTTTTGCTTTAAAAAAACATAATGGCTTTTGCTTGCTAACGCATCATGTGCTGAACTTAACACAACAACCACTTTGATTGCTTTGACTGCTAACCATAAATGTTGAGCGCTAATTTCAGCACCCGTATAAAATATTGCATGGGGTTGTTGTAACATCGTTTGTGTAGTGTAAAAAAACCGTAATGCGACAACATTTGAGATTATCTCTCGTGCTTGACCAATTGAAGGCACTTCATATAAGGCATCACTATTATCGTAAGTTGTTTTTGCCACGATTAAGCGTAATTCTTTTAAGGGACCGATAATAGCCCCAGGATGAAAGATGAAAGACAAAGGATTTTTTGTATCAATGATTAAACTTGTATTTTGTTTAGTTATTTTTGCAATATTAAAAATTTTTTTCTGGAGACAATCGCTAATCATTAATGGTGAATCTTTATTATATTGTAAGTTATGACTAATGATAAGTTGTGTTAAATTTGGTTGCTTGATAAGTTCGACTTGTTGATTGTCGATAAAACCAACAGCAACACTATCACTATCGACTTGTAATCTTTTTTGATAACTTGCAGGTAACATTGAAATATCAACAGAATGTAATCGTAATAACTCTAAATGATTGCAACCTGCATATCCCGCTCGGTCGAATATTTGGTTGAGGTAAGAAAAAAATGCCAGCGCATTTTGTGTAATATGCCAATTTGCATTAAATAATTTAAAATTTTGATTTCCTGAATATAATAATTTAATACAAAATACGGCAAGACTTAAACTTAAAAACATTGCGATTAATAATTCAATTAAACTTAAACCACTCTCACAGTGAAATTTTTGTTGGCTCATGTTGTCGATTTTTCCATTTTATTTCCACGTGCAATTGGTGATTGCTCGCGAAAGAAATATCGCCACGTCCCGCTAATAATGCGTTTGCAATTTGTTGTTGCCAATCATGTTGCAAAGCTTGTGCTGCATTTATAAAGTGTAAATCTGAAATGGATTTCAGTGCCAGACTCGCTTTAAACAGTGAGTCACTCTCAGACATCAATGTAAGTGATTTTAACTGGCACTGAATAATACCAAGAATACCAATCGCAAATAATAAAACAGCGACTAATACTTCGATTAGGGTAAAACCAAGAAATTTATTCTTTGAATAACTGGACCTTTTTAACAATGACATTTCCTACCGAGTAACCGGCACCAAATGAACAGATCAAACCAAGATCGCCAGGCTTTAAATCACCATTATAAATGTGATAAGCAATGATAGAACCAGCAGAGCTGGTATTGGCATAGGTATCTAAAATCATTGGCACTTTTTCAGGTTCAAAGTCACGTCCTAATAATTTTTGCGCAATTAAATTATTCATATTTGAATTCGCTTGATGTAACCACAAGCGCTTTAAATCAGTCACTTCAATTTGATGCGACTGTAAATGATGTTGAATCAATTCGACGACTAGCGGGATGACTTCTTTAAATACTTTACGACCTTGTTGATAAAATAGTTTATCAGGTGTTGTCATCGTTTCAGGATCGGTACGATTTAGAAATCCAAAATTATTACGAATATTATTTGAATATTTAGTTAAGAGTTTCGTGCCCACAATTTCAAAACCATAATCGCAAACACTATTATTTTCAGCTTCAATAATGGTTGCCGTGCACGCATCGCCAAAAATAAAATGACTGTCTCGATCACAAAAATTCAAATGACCAGAACATATTTCTGGATTAACCGTTAACACGCATTTCGCATGGCCATTTTTAATGGCATCGGCCGCGGCTTGTATACCAAACGTGGCAGATGAACAAGCCACATTCATATCATAAGCAAAACCTTGCACACCTAATGCTTGCTGAATTTCAACAGAAATTGCAGGATAAGGACGTTGAAAGTTAGAACAAGCAACAATAACAGCATCGATATCGCTCGCTTGTTTACGAGACATGACTAACGCTTCATCGATAGCGTGCAACGCCATTTCACACTGTAATGAGTTTTCATTATCCGTTCTTTCTTTAATAATGGGTTGCATGATATTGGGATCGAGCACGCCTTTTTTACTCACAAAATAACGGCTTTTAATCCCCGAGGCTTTCTCAATAAATTCACTACTTGAAGGTTGTAATGCGGCAAGTTCGCCAGATTTAATGGCTTGGCTATACTTGGTGTTATAATTTTCAACATATTGATTAAATGACGCGACAAGTTCATCATTGCTTACAGCAAATTCAGGTGTAAATAAGCCACTACCCGTAATCACACATTTTGTCACAAAAAAATTCCTTCTATGTATTACACTGGAAATAAATGCGCATTAAATCAACTGTGATTCTAACTTGCAACTTTTTCTCGAGACAAGTGTTAAATGCTGCGATGCGCTATTGAAATTACGCACATGCTGCAACTTGTTTGCCGCAGACAGTTCATGATATATATAGTTCCTTTATTTTAATGGTGGCAAAGAGTGAATCAATTTATCGATAATGTCAGCCCTTGCGTGCGGACATTAAAACCTTATATTCCAGGCAAACCCATAGAAGAATTACAGCGCGAATATGGTTTAACCAATATCATCAAACTAGCCAGTAATGAAAATCCCTATGGCGCAAGCCCCAAAGCAATAGCGGCAGCAAAAAAAAGTTGTGAACAGTTAAACTTTTATCCAGATGGTAGCGGCTACAATTTAAAAAAAGAAATCTCAAAATTTATTCATGTCGAAACTGATAAACTTTGTTTAGGCAGTGGTTCTGAAGATATCTTATCAATGATAGCTCGAACTTTTTGCCAACAAGGTGATGAAACGATTTATTCTCAATATGGTTTTGGCATGTTTCCCATTATGAGTTTAGGCGCAAAAGCCAACCCCATTGCGGCACCGGCTAAAAACTGGGGCCATGACTTAGACGCGATGCATGATACGATAACGGATAAAACCAAAATCATTTTTATCGCTAACCCAAATAATCCCACCGGTACTTGGAATACAGAACAAGAATATTTAAGCTTATTAAAAAACATTCCAAAACATATTATTGTTGTTAGCGACGAAGCTTATTTTGAATTTATGGATGAGGACACTTATCCTAATACACTTGCTTTACAAAAAGAATTTCCCAATTTAATCATTTCAAGAACATTTTCTAAAGCCTATGGATTAGCCGGTATTCGCATAGCTTATGCGATTGCGCATCCTGACATTATCGATTTACTTAATCGCGTACGCCATCCTTTTAATGTCAATTTAGTCGCAGAACAAACAGCGATTGCAGCCATTAAGGATCAGGAATTCGTCCAGCATGTGATTGAAATGAACCATAAAGAAAAATCCTTTTTATTAAAGCAATATCAAACGATGGGTTTAAAAACGATTCCCAGTAAAACGAATTTTATTACGGTTGATATGGGGCAAAACGCGATGCCTTATTATGATAAACTACTCAAAAAAGGTATTATAGTAAGACCACTCGTACCCTATGAAATGCCTAATTTTTTACGCATCTCCATTGGAAATCACGAACAAAATGAACGTTTAATTAACGCCTTAAGAGAAATAATCACAGCTTAAGCTGGAGGAAAATATGGTGAAGCCTGACGACGAAAAAACAAGTAAATATGTTGCAAAGGTAACAGATAAAAATGGCAATATCCCTTACTCCGATGAAGAACACCACGTTTGGCATGATTTAATCGTTCGCCAGAAAAAGTTAATTCAAAATAGAGCTTGCCAAGAATTTATTGATGGTTTAGACATACTTAAAATGAGTGACGATGAAATCCCACAACCTAATGTGTTATCAAAAAGGTTATATGATAAAACAAATTGGGTCGTCGCGCCGGTACCCGCATTAATATCCTATGATCGATTCTGGCAATTATTATCAGAGCGAAAATTTCCAGCTGCCAGTTTTATTCGTTCGCGTGAAGAATTAGATTATTTGCAAGAGCCTGATATCTTCCACGAATATTTTGGTCATTGCCCATTACTCACCGATCAAGTGTTTGCTGATTTTACCCAACGCTATGGTGCAATCGCTAGAAAAGCAGATAAAAAAGATCATGCCAGACTTGCTAGATTATATTGGTTTACCGTTGAGTTTGGCTTAATTAATACGTCAGCAGGTTTAAGAAGTTATGGTGGTGGTATTTTATCCTCGGCTGAAGAAACCGTTTACGCGCTTGAGTCTGATATTCCACAACGCAGACATTTAGATTTTGTCGATGCGTTAAGAACGCCTTATCGTATTGATATTTTGCAAACAGTTTATTTTGTCATCGATAGCTATGATGAATTATATCATGCTCTTGATGTCGATCTTTTTGAATTAATCGCCAAAGCGCGTAAGCTTGGCGAACATGAACCGACCTATCCTACGGAGTAAAATATGTCTGAATCAGTGAAAGAAAAACATTGTGTTCCTTGTGAAGGTGGCATTCCACCTTTAACTGCAGAACAAATTAAACAATTAATGATAAATCTTGAAGGCTGGGATGTGAGAGAAAATAAAGAAATCATCCGCAGTTTTCATTTCAAAAATTATTACCACACGATTTCTTTTGTTAATGCTATCGCGTGGATGGCACACCGCGAAATTCATCATCCTGATCTTGAAGTGAGTTATAATCATTGTCTGGTTCGTTTTAGCACACATGCTATTGGTGGATTATCAGATAATGATTTTATCTGCGCGCAAAAAGTCAACGAAATTTACGATGCCGGTAAAAGATAAGCAATCAATAAAGTGGCGTAATCTAAAATATTACGTCACTTGTCTATTATTTAATAGGTAGTTAATTTCATCCAAAGAGAGTCGCACTCAAGCGAAAAATTAAAAGTTGTACTATAATAAATAATATAGCTTTTTAACCCAGCACCATAAACCATCATCTTTATTCAACATCGTAGCCTATGAAAAACATATTATATTTATTAATTCTATTAACAACTTTTAGTTTTGCCAGTAATGATAAAGCCAGTTTTAATATTGAAAATCAAACTGACGATTATTTAACTGCGATGAAACTTACGACTACTTGCAATGATCAATCTCTTCAATCATCAAATAGCGGTAACGCAAAAAAAAATAAAACGCTATTATTAGTCACCTCAACTTGTAATACACTGAGTTCGGTTACTCTGGAATTTACCACAGTGAATAATCAATCTATATTTTGCATCTTTAACAGTCATCAATCTTTAGACGGTGTAATTTACCCAACAGTAAATAATACCTATTATATTACCTTATTAAATAAAAACGGTTACGTTGCAGTATTTGAAAATGATATTAAAGAAAATAAAAAAGGAGGTGAGGTAACATGCAATAGGATTTAAGCAATAAGATGACTTTTAAAAACCTCAGTGAATAACCCAATCATTCCCTTATCAGCAAAATCACCAAATATTCTTTGCTTGGGTAGTGGCTCAACTTTCACACAAGTTGGTGTGGCAATAATATCATCTTCTAATGCGAGTTCTGGATGTTTTGAAATATCAACAACTTTAATTTCAAATTTTTCTGTTAAAATTTCAGCACATATTTTTTTTACATTTTCGATAGCATTAATAGAGTTACTATTATTTCCAGCAATATACAAACGAAAAACATATGCCATTGTAACACTCCATTAATAAATAATTGGACCTTCCAAAACACCTTTAGCAATATTTTGGATTTGTTCAACACCAATTGGCTTTCTTAATAATTGATATTTAATATCATTATTAGATAAACTTTGTAATTGGGTTGCAAACTCATCGCTAAATGCAGTGACAATAAATATGGGAATCGTTTTATTATGTTTACGAAGTTCTTCTAAAACTTCAGTCCCATCCATTTCAGGCATTTTTAAATCTAGAAAAACTAAATCGTAAGAGTGATTAACAAATAATTCAATCCCATTAGCACCACAATCGGCAGTATCAATTTGATATTGCAAATCTTCCAATGCCAATTTAAATGAATTTCGAATTGTGGATTCATCATCGATTACTAAAATTGATTTTGTCATTACAACCCCATCACCCAGTGATTAAGCAGAGTATATTCGTTTTATTTATCGAGTAAAAGCCTGATTTATCCGCGACAAGATTTTTCAGCCTGTGCTCGGCAACGAGGAAGACAATTACGATCTTTATTGTTGCCACAGAGTTTCGCACACTCGCCTTTTACTTTAGTTGCGATACAATCTTTTGTTTTATCCCCTAACTCGCCTTTCTTGTTATATTGATTTGCACAGGTTTTTTTAAATTCTTTTTTACAATTGTCGAGGCAATTTCGATCAGTTGATATTGTGCATCTTTTGGGGCAAGTTGAAGACTGATGATGAGCAACACAGTGATCGATAAATTGTGAACGCGTTTGACCAAATCCAAAAATCACAAAAAGACTCAAGATCACTGTAAAAATAATTTTACACATCGCTAAAATACCCCTATGCTCTGCTCCTTAATTAAAAACAATTTAAACATAATTTGAAATTATTTCATAGCTGCAGGAGGCAAAAACACCATGAAGTCATTGATTAGTATCATCTTAGGTTTAATGTTTACGCTCGTCATTCATGCAGAAACATTGATTTTTGGTTTACCAGAATATCATCTATCTACACCAGAAGCTCAACAAGCCATGCTCAACCATTACAAACCTTTGATGGCTTATCTAGAAAAAGCAACTGGCGATAATATTGAAATAATTGGTTATCCTAAAGTAAAAGATTTTTATCGTGCATTGATAAAAGGCGAAGTCGACTTCGCATTTTGTCCACTTTATATTTATTATCGCGCAAATCAAAAAAATAACCATGTTCAAGCGTTAGTAACAGTGAAACGCCATAATCAGTTATTGCAACGATTTGTTGATTTTGACACGACACACATTTTAACTTTAAAAGAATATCGTAACTTTACTAAGATTAATCATTTACATCATGAAAATATCGGCTTTTTAAAAGATAATTCAGCAGCTGGTTTTATTTATCCTGTTGCTGAGCTTAAAAAACGTAATATCTCTTATAAAGATTTTTTTTCAAAAACCAAGTTTTACACATCCTATGATCAACTCATCACAGCATTAATTGAAAAAAAAATTCAGGCAGGTGCGGTAGAAGATACGGCCTGGCTAAATAATCCCCATCATAATTTATTTAAATCTTTATTAACCATTTCCACTATACCCAATCCGCCTTATGTCACAACAGAAAAACTATCTCATGAAACAAAACCAATATTACAAGAAGCTTTATTACATGCGCCTATATCGGCATTCAAAGATTTAGATTATGTCGGATTTAAACCTACTCCAGCCGGATTTTATGATGCATCATTCAAATTATTCAAAAAGGAAAAAACAAAAAATGGCTAAAGGGATCATTATTATTTTGTTTTGCTTATTTACCCTAAGCGCTTTTGCACAAATTAATTGGGCGAAGACCACTTATAATGATTTAAGTAAAATATATCAAGAAATTGATACCCAAACACCAGGCAGTGTCGATAAAGACCACACCGCTTATAATATATGGAAAGTAGACGGTTATAACCAAGCAAAACAAATGGCGTTAACTGTCGATGATTTTGCTGGTTATTATTATACGCTTGCTTATTATGTCAATGGATTTCATGATGGTCATATTTATATAAAACTCAGTGACAAATTTCATCATGACTTTATTGTAAAATGGCCTAATTTTTTTGTTCACTTATATAACCACCATTATTTGGTTTCTGATTATTCCTATCAAGCAAAAAATAAGCCCCCGATTAATGCCCGCTTAATTAAATGCGATCATCTTACACCAAATGAATTAATGTTAAAAAATATTTTTCCTTATTTTGGAAATGCAAATTTAGTAGCAAATTGGATAGAATACGCACCATATCTTTTGTTAAATACCGGCAATCCTTTTATTTCCCTACCAAAGCAATGTCAATTTGAAAAAAATCATCGGTATTACAACATCAAATTACACTGGTCGACTATGTCAGATAATATTTTAATTTCTCGAGCCGTTTACAATAAACCGAATTCCTTTTATATCGATGAATTACAACCAAATGGTATTTTTATCAGCCTACCCACTTTTTCTGCTAACACGCCAGACGACGAAAAAAAATTAGATTTTTTAGTCAATCAAGCGCCAAACTGGCGACAAAAAAAATATATCATCATAGATTTGCGTGGAAATCGTGGTGGAAATGCCGATTGGGGCGATCAACTCCTAGCAAATTTATACGGTAAAGATTATGTTAATGAAAAAATTATAACTTACGAACAAAATCATTATACAGAATGGCGTGTATCAAAAAACAATATCGCCTACTTAAAAAATGTTGAATTACCTTATATTAAAAAAGTATTTGGCGAAAACTCTGATATTTACCATGATAGAAGCGCACTCGTCAAAGAAATGGAAAAAGCCTATCACCACCACCCTCTTGTTCGCACACCCACAACCAAAATGGAACCACTATTTCCAAATGGCATCCCAAAGAGAAAATATGACGGCAATTTATTTTTAATAACCGACGGTCGTTGTGGTTCATCATGTTTAACCTTTCTTGATCACGCTTTGATTCTTCCTCACGTTTATTTAGTGGGCCATGATACCAATGCCGATACTAATTACACTGAAGAACGAAAAGTTGAATTACCCAGCAAAATCATGAAACTGGCATTTCCCATGAAACTGCATCGAAATCGAAAAAGAAGATCGAATCAAGCTTATCAACCCAACTATTATTATTATGGTGATATCAATGATACGAATAATCTAATTGATTGGATAACAGAGATAAATCAACGATTAAACCACAAAAAAAATGCCTAACCATTTTGTGATTTGAACTCCCAAGAGATATTGCTACAATAACATACTTTAACCAACATTGAGGAAATATCATGGTCGTTCGCACTCGCTTTGCCCCTAGCCCCACTGGCACATTACACATCGGTGGCGCACGCACGGCGATATTTTGTTATGCCTATGCTAAAAGACACCAAGGTCAGTTTTTATTACGAATCGAAGACACCGATAGCGAGCGTTCCACCGAAGCATCAACCCAAGCAATTTTGGATGCCATGTCATGGTTGCAACTCACCCCTGATGAAGAAATAGTTTATCAAACACATCGCCTTGATCTTTATCGCAACATCGCCAATCAACTCGTCGATAAAAACATGGCGTATCATTGTCATTGTTCAAAAGAACGTTTAGAAAAATTACGCGACGATCAATTACAAGCAAAACAAAAACCCCGTTATGATGGTCATTGCCGTCATAAAAATTTATCACATTCTGACAACAGTGTGATCCGTTTTAAAAATCCAGAACACGGTGAAGTTAAATTCACCGATTTAATTCACGGCGAAATCACCGTGAATAATAGTGAATTAGATGATGTGATTATCATTCGCAGTGATAACATGCCAACGTATAATTTTACGGTGGTCATTGATGATATGGATATGAAAATCACTCATGTGATTAGAGGTGATGATCATATCAATAATACACCAAGACAAATTAATATTTTACTTGCGTTAAATGGTGAACAACCTCTTTATGCGCATGCGCCGATGATTTTAGGACCTGATGGTAAACGACTCTCAAAAAGACATGGTGCCGCCAGTGTCATGGAATACGAACAAGATGGTATTTTACCCGAAGCGTTAATTAACTATTTAATCCGCTTAGGTTGGTCTCATGGCGATCAAGAAATTTTTTCAATAGCAGAAATTTGTCAATGGTTTGATTTAGCCGATATTAACAAATCCGCGGCAAGTATTAATCCCGAAAAATTATTATGGCTAAATCAGCATTACATGAAAACCTTAGATCCTGCTCATTTTAAGCAAGCAGTTACGAAGCAATTTAATGAAATTGGGATAACTCATTTAGAAAAACCTGACATATCTCATATCATTACTCTCCAAAGAGAAAGAAGCAAAACTCTAAAAGAACTCGCCGATAAAAGCCGATATTTTTATAAAGACATTTCACAGTATGATGAAGCAGCTATCGACAAATTTATTAAACCTGAAGTGATCCCTGCTTTACAAAAAGCGTTATCACTTTATGAAAAATTAACCCCCTGGGAAAAAGATCCGATTCATCAAGTGATTCATCAAGTCGCAGAAGAATTCGAGTTAAAACTCGGCAAACTCGCACAACCTTTGCGAATTGCGGTAACAGGTTCAACAGTTTCGCCATCTATCGATGAAACCATGTTTTCAATTGGTCAAGAAAACTGTGTCACGCGATTAAAAACATTGTTAGAGAAAGTAGCGTAACTTTTCAACAAGCAGAACCAATTTGCTATATCATAACAATACCTTATTGTTATGATATGCAACTGGGGTTTAAAAATTATTTTTCATATGTTAGGATGATCTAAATTGTTAAAACAATTGGAGTGAAATATTTTTTCTGATGGAAAATGTTAAAACTGATTTCAAATTTCTACAAATACATGATTATCCACCAACCGTTATTTTCTAATAATTAATTCACAATTATATCTTTTGTTATTTTTTAAATGAAGTCTGTTATTTATTTTAGAAGGAGTTCGTATGTCACATACTAAGTTAACTGAATTACCCAAAAATATTCAAGAATCATTACCTATGCCCGCCCAGAAAATATTTTTAGTCGCGTATAATAATGCTATAGATTTATATGAAGCAACAAATGTAGGCGATATTGATGATTCACAAATCGATGTTGCTACCCAGGTCGCGTGGTTTGCTGTAAAAAAGCATTATAAAAAAAATGAAAAAACAAATAGCTGGGCGCCTCGTTACAAAGCTTCAGTAAATTGAATGTATTAATTAACAAAATTAATTAGCATCACATTTGCCTTGTTTAGGCAATCTAGCCAGTAATAAAGTAATTTCTAAGCTTTTAGTGTTATTTTATTACTGGTATTTTTTTAGAAAATTTTAATAGTAGAAATATTCTAGATTAATGGATAATAATATTGCAAAATCGATGGTCCAGATTATTTAGCTTTAATAATTTTTAATTACGATGAATTAATGTTTAAACGTTTACAATCTTAAAACAACCAATTTTACTTCAAAATATATGAAAAAAATATTCAATAATAATTCTATTATGTGACATGTTAAAACTTAGTCTATCGGTAAGTGTCTTTATTGTATTCCAAAAGTTGAATCAAGGGGCTTATCTATTTTTTAACTAGATCTCTACCACTTAATAAGATCACAATCCATTGTGATACGACAAAGCAAATTGATAACACCTTACGGGTATAGCACCTGTATTCTTCAGTCATTTATTTCGTAACTGTGCCATATACAATTATTTTTGTCACTGACATTAATGGCCAAATCTTTTTATTGCACGTTGAGCTAATGACTCACCATCTCGAGTGAATAATTTGACAAAACTATCTCTATCCTCGTCAGTATTGGTAACATGTGAAAATATTTGGGTTGCAAGAGATATTGTATTTCTAGGTATGTGACCATCTTTACAAAAGAAAAGAGATAAAGCATAAAGAATTTGCAATTTGTCGAGTTGGTCTGCTAATTTTTCTGTGGGAATTTCACCTACAGAACTGAAAAGAATCTCTTGTTCTGATTCATATTGCTTTAACCGTGTTAACATCCAAGCTTCAGCAGTAATTTTTTTCGGATACATTTTATTGAAGTTGTAATTCTTTTTATTTTGCTCTATCCATTTAATTATGTCAGTTTCCACATAGCGATCTGGATTATCTTCAGATTTAGTGAAAATGGATATCTTTAGCTGTGCATCGGGGATTCTAATGGCATCACCTGTAATATTAGAAGCACTCGAGATTTTTATAAAAAAATGATGAGAAGTTTCAACTTCCATAGCACTAGCAAGATTCGAATGCATTATTATGAGTGAGTCTCTAGCTTGTCTTGGGTTTTTTGCAAAATCACACATTTTAGCAATTAATCGAATTGCATAATTGCTATCAAAGGATCCATACGTACTGAAGTCCATGGCAAATTGGCCTTGTGGGATTAAATATATTGAGTGCAAAAGTGGGACACCTATCTGAATAATTAGTGAGTATGATATTATTTATATGCACAATAGTAAACATATAAATGTCTTAGATTATTTGTATTTAAAGGATTGATTAGATTTATTAATATAAAACAATGAGTTAAAGAGAATATATATAAATGACCGGAGGAGATATCTATTAAACTCGTCATTATGCCCAAAAATGAGCCTATTACTAACTTATTTAGGTTGGCCTTGTCCTGCTTAGAACAGTTTGTATCTTTAAATTAACCCAACATATTGAATTAATGATAATGCTTCAATGAGAAATGATTTGTGATACCTGTCGAAGTTGAAAAGCTTTGGTGACCATCCGAAACCATCAAAATACGCTGTGCTAAAAGCTTATTTCTGATTCAGCTATTAACGATGTATTGAAAAATCTTGAGCTTGGAGGTTGATAAAACATTTTATTTTCCTCTTAGGTTTTCTAACCCAAATATTTTATACAATAGTATTTAATTCATCGCATATCCAAAACCAGGAATTAAAAATGATTCTTCTGGAATACGATAGTGAATTTTTTTGCGACAGTGTTGTTATCCTTATCAAAAATTACCTCACTTATTTTGTATAGTCATCCTTAGATGAATACCCTAAATTTGAAAAAAAGGAACTACTATGCGTTTTTTTGAAAATCTTCTATACCCTGAAATACCTAAAGATCCTGTAACAAGTGGTGTCATTGCATTCCCTTTAACTTTTAAAGCAAAAGAATATTCACTAACTTAGTCACATCACAATCCATTGTGAAGCGACTAAGTAAATCGATAACGCCCTACGTGTATAGCACATGTATTCTTCAGTCTTTTATTTCCCCAAAAGACGCTAAGATAATGTAGAATCATGCACTTAACTGGTTAATACTGCTTGACATGATGTATGCTGCAGCGTAGAATTCGCACCTCGTGTCATAGCACCCAGAGAATGGGGCTATAGCTCAGCTGGGAGAGCGCTTGCATGGCATGCAAGAGGTCGGCGGTTCGATCCCGCCTAGCTCCACAAATTAGGCTTGATGCAATTTATATTTTCATATCTTGCGTCCCCATCGTCTAGAGGCCTAGGACACCGCCCTTTCACGGCGGCAACAGGGGTTCGAATCCCCTTGGGGACGCCACAATTCTTATGTGGTTATTATTGGATTCGTTTTTTTGCCACCTATCTATTTCACCATAACTTTAATTCTAGCCTTCCACTTGGTCGTTTCAGAAAAATAATTTTTTATGGATTGCTTGTTATTTTTTTGTGCCTGTCTTTTTAAGATGGTCTTATAAAAGGGAGCTTCTGCAATTCAACCTTTCTTTTTATTAAAGTTGAATTTAATTTTAAATTCTTCCTCTACCGATTTTATGTCAAGAGGAACCCTAATGTATTGACCTTGAAACCAAAGTGTTGCTTGATCAATGTAGTTTTCGCTGTCAATCCAACCATCTTGCCCCCCCAGTAGAACAAAATAATTTTCATTTAAGGATTCCATAGAAGAAATATGCCTAGCTTGAGCACCGTAGTGCGCCGCGTGCTTTTTCACTGTGAGTTCGTGAGCAGACTTCATGACAGTTTCTTGACTGCCACCAGAAGGGATATCCTTGATACGGTAAAGTCTTCCAAAAAGAGGTAAATGGCCGAGGAGGTGCTGCAACCTTGTTTTATGCACTGTTCCCCATACTTTGTCGGAGTTTACATATGGGTAGCCTGCCATTAAGGCAGAGTGAATGGCTTCATTGGGAATTGTCTCGCGACGGGTTTCTAGCAGATGGATGAGTTTCTCCTTTAATTGCCCCATTTCCATCCAGAGTTTGACCTCCTCTTGACGGTGTAGTCTGCCGTATACTTCGTCTGCTAACTTACTCAAAACAGCCTCAAATATAAGTGCAGACTGTGACTGAGCGTCATATTTAGCATCCCATAGTTCTAGGGCTTGGATGACTTTTTTTTCTTTTTTGCACAGATTGAGCGACTGACTGATGAAGATTAATCGTGATTTAAGTTTTTTGCTAGAGCTTGAAAAAGTATCTTGCTGAATAGAAATAAGGTCGTCTAAATCTAAGCGTTTAATATTTTGAATGCGTTTAGAGATTCGTGTCACACGGTCTTTCGAAGAAAAGAGCCAGCCTAGTGGGGTAGGTTGTGCATTCAGCGGGCGGTTATTCGCTGAGGCAACGAATCCAGCTGCTGGATTCACATTGTGGCGCAGGTCTTTCGCCTTGAGTAGATTTGACCAAGCTTTTGTATGTTCGTTGATAGTTTGAAATGCATCTAGCGGGAAATCATGGTCTCTTTGTGCAAACCAGCTGGCATAAAAGTGCCCAATGTTCCCTAATTTGTCGATAGCAGTAAAATTGAGTGCCGGAACTGCGAAACCATTTAAGGATTCTTGAAATTCTTTTATAGATTTTGCCTTTGCGGCTTGAAGCATGGCAGAAATCTCATCGCTGGCTTCATGCCCCACCCAACGTAATGCGACAGCCTGCTCTACCTGCAGTGAAAGATAGGGTATGTCTGATATCACGGGGCCATAAGGAGAAAGCTTAACCTCAAAGTTTGTGTCTTTCCAAAAACGAGTTTTTATATGGTGATGCTCAATTTTGAATGACTCTTGCGCTAAGGTGGATGCATCTACTAAATCGGAGCTCCAGCCGCGTAAGTTAGTTCCGCCCCAGGCAATGTCTTTGGTGCGCCCAAAGCCGAATACAGGCATTCCAGCAGCCATCATGCCCACTGCGTGCATTGAGGGGCATTTGAGGCCTGCTATGAGCCAGATATTGGGTATTAATATGCCTAAATGTGGATCGCTTGCGATCATTGCGGCATTTTTGTGACTTTTTTCAGGTGAAATCGCGAAGCTGTTACTTCCAGCTTTACGCATGTTCTGCAGAATTTTGTTTAGAAAGTTAATATTGAAACGATTCTTTCTGAGACGATATCTCCTTGAGGCTCCCATTGTATAATCAACAGGCATTGCAGGTGTGCTCTTTTGCAAGTCTTGCCAGATTTCGTCCCATTTGTGGTGTTTTCGAAGCTGCAGCATATTAAATAAGGCGGGCCAATTAGCGTCAGCCCCGCCTAAACGTTCTATTGCATAGGTGTCAGCTGCTTGCCAAGGTTCTTGTTTTAGATCGAGCATCAAGGTTTCATGTGGAAGGTGGGTTAATTTTGCCTTGTAAAAATTAACCCCATCCGTGAATGACTCTAGCCACTGCCGACTTTCATTAGGCATTTTGTCTAGTGTTTGTTGAACATTTCTCGCAACACCTAAGGTACGCAAGGCTTTATCAACTTCGATTGCCGCAGGGCCTAGTATCTCCGAAATCCGACCGTAGGCAATGCGTTTACTCAATTCCATTTGACCAAGCCGCAAATGTGCCTGAACCATTCCTAACGCAAAAGCGGCATCTTGGTCATCTTCGGCCTCAATAAAAGGAACTTGGTGGTTATTCCAATAGATTGTTACTTCTTTATGAAAAGGGGCATTTAAATCTTGAAAAAATTCAAGTCTATCTTTGAGTGATTGTGAACGGGGTCGGTAGAAGAGGCGGCGAATGAGTAACCTTGCCGCCAATAGCAGCTGCGCTAGAAAACTAATGAAGTTCTTTAACAATCCCTTTTTCCTTATCCTTTGGTTTTGATTCTTTTAAACGATCGATATAACGTTCACGCATTTTGGGCTTGAGCATTTTCAGATCAGTAAGAATAAGCCCATCTATACAATAGCCAAATTCTGGGTCAATGCCAAAACAGAGAAATTTGGCACCTCCAGGCTCACAAAGGGAGGTATATTTTTTGTAGAGTGTAGGGATACTACAACCGAGGTGATCTAGGTGAGATTTCATCGCGATGTAGTCAGTTTGATAATCTTTACCCTGAATAATATCTTCGCAAATTGCCAGGCTGTCACTTTCAATATGGTAAGGGATCTTATGGCTAGCCAGTTCGGGTTTTGTGCCATGATGGGATAGGTAAAAATAAACCAAAAGATCTTTAGCTAATTTTGGCAATGTCCCACTGATACTCACTGGGCCAAAGACATAGCGTGCATTGGTGTGATCTCTAATATATGCAAAGACACCCTGCCATAGATAATCGAGGCTACGTCTGCCCCAATATTTGGGTTGTATAAAGCTACGCCCAAGTTCTAAACTTTGTTGCAGGTAGGGCGTTAACCTATCGCTAAAATTAATTAATGTTTGAGTATAAAGTGGGAATGCTTGTTCGCCGTACTTAGCCATGATCTCATCATAGTGACCAATGCGGTAGGCTCCTACAATTTCAAGGTCTTGTTCACTCCAAAGCAATATATGCTGGTAGTAGTGATCATATTCATCAATATCACGCCTTAACCCACTTCCTTCACCGGCTTGGCGGAAGGCTATTTCTCTTAAGCGACCAATTTCACGCAATACCGAAGAGCCACTTTTATAGCTCAGAGAATAGACACAATAGCCAGGGGAAGGGCGACAGATGATGGGGTGCTGATTTAGCTCATGGCAGATATCTTGCCTTTTTTCAGGGTGAGCGATGGCTTTTGCGCTCTCGAATATGGGGGGCCTATTTTTGTTCAGTCCGTAGAGGTGTTT
>CAYGUK010000011.1:0-55871 GCA_964352985.1 uncultured Legionellales bacterium | reverse complement strand
TGTTAAGCATGCCGCCAGCGTTCAATCTGAGCCAGGATCAAACTCTTCAAATAAAATTTGACTACTGAAAGATACTAAAAGTATCTCAGTAAATTGGGTTTACTAATCAGACTAAAAAGTCTGAAGTAATGTGTTCTGTTACGAAATTTTCACTAACAGTACCCACACAGATTGCTTGGCTTAAATACTTTTTTAAAGAGCGTGTCACACAAAGTGCTACACAAGGACGGCATATTCTAGCGATAACTTGGATAATGTCAACGCTTTTTTTAAACTTTTTTTATTTTTTTTTTTGAGATGAGGAAAGCCTATAAAAACCCTGGAAATTATAGGCTCTAGTGATTATTTTGAAATGGTTTTAATTCTCGCAAACCGTCTTTTACCGACCTGACAGACATGTTCTTGATGAGAATAAATACGTTTTTGTGGATCAGAAATTTTTTCGCCATCAATTTTTACTGCTCCTTGTTTAATCATTCTTAGACCTTCCGACGTGCTACTAACAAGTCCAATAGATTTGAGAACATTAGCCAATGGAAGCCCCTCAGGATTTAATTGTAATGTATGAATTTCTATCTTCTCTGGTATCGCGCCTTGTTGAAAGCGAGAAACAAAATCTGATTGCGCTTTATGGGCTGAATCTATGTCATGGAATCGAGCAACCAATTCATGTGCTAGCATAAATTTAATATCTCGTGGATTTCGACCTTGGACAACTTCATTTTTCAAGTCATCTATGTCTTGCCGACTTCGTAAACTAATCAAGTTAAAATAACGCCACATCAAGTCATCTGAGATAGACATAATTTTGCCGAACATTTCATGTGGTGGTTCATCAATCCCTATGTAGTTATCCAGTGACTTAGACATTTTTTTTACACCATCCAACCCCTCAAGTAATGGCACTGTCAATACTGTTTGCTGGCGTTGTTGATAATGTTTTTGTAAATCTCGTCCAACTAAAAGATTAAATTTTTGATCCGTTCCACCCAATTCAACATCAGCCTTTAAAGCAACTGAATCGTACCCCTGCAGAAGCGGATACAAAAATTCATGAATTGCGATAGCTTGCCCACCTTTGTAACGTTTATCAAAATCATCTCTTTCAAGCATTCTTGCGACAGTGTACTTAGCTGAGAGTTGAATTAGATCTGTTGGAGAAAGCTTATCCATCCACATAGAGTTAAACATAATTTTCGTTTTATCGGGTTCCAAAATTTTATAAATTTGTTTTTCGTATGTCTTGGCATTACGCGCAACATCTTCGCGTGTTAAGGGTGGTCTTGTTGTACTTTTACCGCTAGGATCGCCAATCATACCGGTAAAATCACCTATCAAGAATATAACCTCATGCCCAAGATCTTGAAAATGTCGCATTTTATTAATGAGAACTGTATGGCCAATATGCAAGTCAGGTGCAGTAGGATCGAATCCCGCCTTAACTCGAAGGGGTTTACCTTCCTTTAACTTTTCGACCAATTCATCCCGCAATAATATCTCTTCGGTACCACGCTCTAAAATTTGTAATGATTCTTCTAAACTTGCCATTGCAATACTCCACTAAAAACTAAGTTGACCATCGATTAATGTCCAGTTAAAGTACGTCTTTTGCACCAAAACATTAATAATTTACGGATACTGTATATGACGGATAAATATAAAGGCAATCGTTTCTTTGCACAAAATTATTTGCTAATAATTGTTCTTGCGATATTAGCACTTTTAATTTTAGTAACCTGGTATAAATCAAGTCATAAATCTACTAACAAAACATTCACTTTGGTCACGAATCCTGCTCTCAATAAAAATTTGCCAATTATAAATCCTGTGAAACTTAGCGCTCCCCCTCTCAATGCAGAGTCGATTAATATTCCTCAAGAAAAATGGCACTCTATTACAATCCGTCCTGGACAAACTATTTCAAGCATCTTTCAAGATTTAGGTTTAAATGAAAAACAATTATCAGCCATCTTATCTTTACCCGACGCAACAAAAATTTTACTCAATTTAGTACCAAAACAAGAATTGAATTTAGAAATCACAACTAATGGAAAGTTATTACAACTCACAACACCTGTTACATTAACAAAAACATTAATTATTTCTTCTTCAAATGGTAAATTTAAAGCAAAAGTTCATCAAACACCATTACAAGTTCGTTATGTTCACCTTAAAGGTATTATTGAAAATTCAATCATTACGACCATTACTAAAAATGAAATACCTAACGAAATCATGTTGCAAATGGGTAAAATATTTACTTGGAAATTAAACTTTAAGCGTGATTTACGAGAAGGTGATACATTCAATATCATCTATAGCGAATATTTTCTCAATAATAAATTAATCCGAATTGGCGAGATCATTGCAATTAAATTCCACACTCATAAAGGTAACTTAAGCGCCATTCGCTATGTTAACAACCAAGGGAAAATTGAATACCTATCATCAATTGGCCTTAGTTTACGTGAACCCTTTCTACGTTTTCCCTTACATTTTACTAGAATTAGTTCACCATTTTCATTACATGGCCGTTTCCATCCCATTCTTCATATTTACCGACCCCATCTTGGGGTGGACCTTGCTGCACCAAGAGGTACACCAATACATGCCGTGGCTGATGGTAGAATCATTTTTCGTGGCCGTCGTGGTGGATACGGTAATGCTATTATTGTTGATCATGGACATGGCTATACAACGCTATATGCCCACATGTCGAGATTTAAGCGTGGAGAACATGTGGGATCTCATGTACAGGAAGGTCAAACGATTGGTTTTGTTGGTGCAACTGGGTTAGCTACCGGCCCCCATTGCCATTTTGAATTTAGAATAAATGGCATGCACTATAATCCAGTAAAAGTACATTTGCCAGACGCAAGACCTTTACCTCGTAAAGAAAGAGTCGACTTCTTAAATGTAGCGAATTTTTGGTTAGTCGAACTCAATCAAAATGATGCTTATCCACTACAAGGCCCACATTTAATGGCACTAAATCACGTCGCAGAAGCGATTGGTATTAGTGAACAATCACAATAACAAAAAAAATATTTTGTACTATAGTTATCAAAGGTGGATCATATTTCATTTTTGGTAACTGATTGATTTTCTTAAGGACTATAGTATGAATATCAACGAATATCTCGCTATCGTGCATGCCGAGGATGCGTCAGACTTATATTTAACCACACATGCAAGAGCGACAATTCGCATTAATGGTACTTTACAAGCAATTGAAGAAGAACCTTTAGCACCAGGTAAAGTTGAAGAGTTAGCCTTAAGCATGATGGACGATGAACAAAAAGCAGAATTTCACCGAGATATGGAACTAAACCTTGCTTATGCCACTGAAGAATCACGTTTTCGTGTTAATGTCTTTAGACAAAAAGGGGAGGTAGGCATGGTAATTCGGAGCATTAAACTCGAGATGCCAGATATGGATAAAATGCATCTTCCTGCTGAAGTTTTTAAAAAAGTTATCATGCGTAAACGTGGCTTAATCCTATTTGTGGGTGCAACTAGTAGTGGTAAATCAACCTCTTTGGCTGCGATGATTAATTACCGTAACATGAATGATAGTAGTCATATCATCACAATTGAAGATCCTATGGAATATGTTCACCCGCATAAAAAATGTATTATCGAACAGCGTGAAGTTGGTTTCGATACCCATAGTTATGATGAAGCATTGAAAAACACATTGAGACAAGCACCCGATGTTATATTAATTGGTGAGATTAGAACTCGAGAAACCATGGAGCATGCTATTACTTTCGCAGAAACAGGTCATTTATGTTTATCAACATTACACGCAAATAATGCAAACCAAGCTTTCGCTCGTATTTTAAGTTTCTTCCCACAAGATAGACACGAGCGCTGTTTATTAGAGTTAGCCTTAAACGTACGTGCCATTATATCTCAGCGTTTAATCCCTTGTATTAAAGGTGGCTTAGTTCCAGCTGTAGAAGTGTTGCTTGATTCACCATTAATTTCTGAATTAATCAAACGAGGGGAATTACGCGAAATCAAAGACGTGATGAGAAAATCTGATCATATGGGAATGCAAACATTTGACCAAGCACTTTATAATTTAATTAAAGAAGGTTTAATTACAAAAGAAGATGCGTTAATGAATGCAGATTCAGCAAATGATTTACGTTTGATGATTGAAAGTGATGAAAATGCAATGTCAGATGAAGATGTGGAAGAACTGCCTGAGGAAGAGCTAAATGACAACACCGTTAGAGCATCAAAATTACGCGTTAAGAAAAAAACAGGATTTACACTTGAAAAGTCTGATGAAGAAGACGAAGACGATAGTTCATTTATGAGAAGATAGTAAAATCTAAAAATAAAACTACTATCAAACTGAATTAGCATCGATGAAATCTAACAGTTCCCAATATTGAAGAAGCGACTGTTATATCTGATTCGATATACTACAAGTTGCGAAATCGGGAAATATCCCATCAACTTGCTTTCTAATGTCAATCTAATTTATAGTATGTATCAAACTGAGAAAGAAGAGCCACATCCACAAGTAGTTTGCGCATTTGGATTTCGAATAACAAATTGTGCTCCTTCGACATCTTCTTTATAGTCTATTTCTGCACCCATTAAATATTGAAAACTTAGTGGATCGATAAGTAGTGTTACTGTTTTACTGCCACTACCATCTTCACCATCCTCACTCTCATCTGCGCTCTTATTTATAACCGTATCGTCATCATTCACCGACTCATCAAAAGTGAAACCATATTGAAAACCAGAACATCCCCCGCCAGTAACAAAGACGCGTAGTTTCAAATTAAGGTTACCTTCCTCTTCAATGAGTTGTAGCACTTTTTTAGCCGCGCTAGTCGTAAAAATAAGGGATTCAGTTGAAGGCTGATATTCTTTAACTGAGGAAGTCTCAGCTTGGCTCATGTTTTTCTCCTGATAAAATATATTTTACAACTTTAACTTAATTATCGTAAACTATCATGTCATAGTCAATCTTTATAAAATATCTATAACTTTTTTAAGGACTTACCATGCTTTGGGTTATGGCGCTCCATATTATTTTTGTTGTTACTTGGTTTAGTGGATTATTTTATTTACCAAGATTATTTGTCTATCATGCCATGTCTGATGATGAAATAAGTAATAATAGATTTAAGATTATGGAACGTAAACTTTATTATGGTATTACGATGCCAAGTGCAATATTAGCAACAGGATTTGGCATTTGGTTGATATCATTTAATCCAGAATATTATTTCTCTCAGAGCTGGATGCATGCAAAGTTATTCTTTGTCTTATTAATTTGGCTTTATCATATTTATTGTGGCATCTTGTTTCACCAATTTAAACAAAATAAAAATAAACACAGTCACGTTTATTATAGAATTTTTAACGAAATCCCCGTTTTATTTCTAGTTGTTATCGTAATTCTTGTTGTCGTTAAACCATCATTTTAGGTAAACGCATGTCAGAAAAAAAATGTGTATTAGCGATCTCTGGACTTGATCCATGCGGCGGTGCAGGTTTAAAAGCTGATATAGAAACAATTAGCCATTTAAATTGTCACGTGGCTCCCATTATCTCTTCGATAGTCATTCAAGATACGATCAATGTTAAAAACATCCAGCATATTGAACCTGACATTGTTTATCAACAAGTTAAAACTGTATTAAATGATATCCCAATTCATACTATAAAAATCGGCTTACTCTGTCATGAAGAAATGGTAAATTGCATTCATCAAATATTGCAAGAATATCCTGCCTTACCTGTAATATATGATCCCATTATCAAAGCAGGGGGTGGTTATTGTTTTGTAAATAATGAAACTTTATTTGCATTAAAAAAGTATATCTTACCTAATACAACCTTATTAGTTCCTAACAGCGAAGAAGCAAAACTACTTACTGGAAAAAATAATCTATCTGCATGCGCTAAAGAAATTTTAAATACTGGTTGTGAAAATATTTTAATCACAGGTACTCATGAAGCAACAACAAATGTGACAAACATCTTCTTTACAAAGAAAGAAGAAGAAGTTTATTTCGAGTTTGAACGACTACCTCAACAATTTAGAGGAACTGGTTGTGTATTAGCTTCTGCAATTTCAGCCTTGATAGCTACAAATAAATCGTTATTGGAAGCAGTAACGATAGCACAGGACTATGTTTATAGCTGTATAAAAAGAGGAATAAAACTAGGACGCGGCCAACATATTCTAAAGCATTGAGTCATATTTTAAATATGTAAAAATACTTATGTATGTTAATTGAGTACAGAAATTTGTATAACAGAAAACCTGTATAAATAAAGGACTGTCGTTTTTTACTATATAATGTGTATAATCTCTTATATAGTATTTAGAAACTTGTTTATGATCACAATGAATAACTTATCAGGTCTTTATGTTATAACGAGTCCTTTAATTCAAGATTCAGAAAAACTGTATCATTTCATCGAAGTCTGTATTACTAGTGGCGCCAACCTAATTCAATACCGTGATAAATCAGATAACGAACACAAACAATATGAACAAGCAAGTGTTTTAAATGATTTATGTCGCACTCATCATGTCCCGCTAATTATTAATGATCATGTAAAACTTGCAAAAAAAATAAATGCTGGCGGTGTTCATGTCGGCCAAACTGATTTACAAACAAGACATGTAAGAGAGTATTTAGGGAATGATTTCATTATTGGTACGACTTGTCATTCGTCACTTCAATTAGCCCAAAAAGCTGAGTCAGATGGCGCAAACTATGTCGCATTCGGTCGTTTTTTTCCATCAAAGACAAAACCACTAGCCCCCCCCGCATCACTTTGTTTATTGCAAAACGCGAAACAAAATTTATCTATACCAATTTGTGCGATTGGTGGTATCACACCAGAAAATGCCGAGACTGTCTACCACTATGGCGCCGACATGATAGCTGTTATTTCAGGTATCTATCAGCAACCCGATATAAAAAAAACAGTTTATGCATATGTAAGCGCGAGAGAAGAAAAAATCTAATTTTTTAACACAGGTAAAGTAATAATTACATCCAACCCTTTTTCAATTCTATTTTGTAATTTAATTGTACCACTATGTTCTGTAATTAATTTCTTGGCGATGGCAAGTCCAAGACCTGCCCCCCCAGTTTGTCGCGAACGAGAACTTTCTTCACGATAAAAAGCTTCAAATACTTTTTCCAATTTGTCTTCTGGTAACCCTGGTCCATCATCAGAGAAAGTGATATTTAAATTTTCATTAAGTTGTTCAATATTTACTATCACTTCATCACCATAAGATAAGCCATTGCTAATAATATTATTGAAAGCTCTTTTAATGTTGTTTAGCTGGCCACGACAAATCGCTTTATTCATAGAAGAATTAAAAGATATTTTTTTCCCTAGCTCTGCTAAATCATCAACCATAGATTGTAACAAAGCTATAATATCAAATTTCTTTTTTGGCTCTTGTAAATATTCTTGCTTCGCATAATAAAAAGTATTGCGTAATAAATTTTCAATTTCAGAAAAATCTTGCGAACATTTTTCTTGGTCTGCTTCTGATAAATGTAATTGCATACGTAACTTTAATCGAGTTAATGGTGTTTTTATATCATGAGATAAAGCCGCAATTGTTGTGATACGTTCTTTAGTTAATTGCGTGATCCGATTTTGCATTTCATTAATTGATTGCATCGCCCTTCTAACAATGTTTGGACCATAAATTGGAATTTGTGAAGGGGTCAATGTTAAACCAAGATGTTTAGTACGCCTAGTTATATCATTTATTGAGGTCGTAAACCGATCGACTGCCCAAGCATAGGAGAGAATTATAAACGTCATAAATACTGCTAATAATATTAATAATAATCCTGAAATAGAAAAATGGGCAACTGGAGCGATTGATAGATTTAACCAAGCACCCGACTTTAATGGATAAGAAAAAGTTAAAGGATCTCGATAATTTTTCTTTAAATAACTATTGATCTGCCATAATGATAAAGTATCAAGTCTCATATCATGCCATTTAGGTTTTTTAGAAATACTCATTAATATATTTGAATATTTTAACGTCGATAGCAATAAAGCTTCATTATTTGGCAGGGTGTTACGTACAATATCTAATATGTCAGTAATTTTTCGAATATTATCTCTTATTTCAGAGTGTCTCGCAGTTTCATCACTATACCGAACAAACCCGATGATTAAGACTAAATCAAAAATAATAATAGCAGAAAAAATATAAACCAAAGATCGACTTATAAAAGGTTTCCTTTTTTTATTAGTTGTAATCTGATTAGTGTTCATGGTTTTTTTCAACTACAATATCTAAAACGTAACCTAGATTTCTAACTGTTTTAATTAATTGTGGACGTTTCGGATCAATTTCAATTTTTTGTCTAATTCGACTAATTAACACATCGATGCTTCTATCAAAAGGACCACTGGCATGACGCTTTGTAAAATCGAGCAACTGATCTCGACTTAAGACTCTTTTTGAATTTTGCAAAAAAACAAGCAATAAATCCCGTTCGGCACTACTTAATTCGATTTGAACTTCATCTGCTGAAATTAATTGATGAGTGTTTAGATCAAATCGCCATCCAGCAAAGCGATAAAACGATTCATTCCCCTCTTCATCTTTTATCTCATGCTTGGTACTAGAACGTCTTAATAATGCCCTAATCCTAGCGAGTAAGATACGTAGATTAAATGGTTTTGTTAAATAGTCATCAGCTCCGATTTCTAATGCTACTACTTTTTCAACATCTTCCTCAATTGCTGTGAGCATTATAATGGGTAAATTATATTCCTTGTGAAAACGTTTACAAAGATTGATACCGCTTTCTCCAGGAAGCATAATATCTAAGATGGCAAGGTCAATTTTTTCATGTTGCAAAATAGCAACTGCTGTATCAGCATCATGAGCCAAAGTCACATTAAAGCTATGCTTTGTTAAATATTCAGCTGTTAACTGACAAATTTCTTCATCATCATCAACCATTAAAAGATTGGGATTAATATCTGTCATGTAATTCTCATAAACCTGCTAAAAGTAGAAAACTCATTATAAACATGAAACCCTTACATCGACAATGAAATACAAAAAGCCAGATAGAATAGTATTCCTATTATATGACCGCCCCTAATTATAATTTTTTTAAATAACACATTTTTAGTCCTTAAAAAAGAAAACCGCCAATTAAGGCGGTTTCACATCAGACAGCACAGCATGATAAAAAGGAAATTTAACAAATATTTTTTAATGTAAAATCTATTTGTTATAGATATTATGCTTTTTATTTATTGCTACATTATTGCCAGATTTTAGACGTTTTGTAAAAGATATGTTATTACATTTTGATATTAGAAAAAAAACCGCTCCATAAGGAGCGGCACACATCAGACAGCACAGTTAAAATCAAACATTGATTTTATTTGGATTGGATTAAACTTTATAGCTTAATTATGCCTATTGTATGTTTCCGTAGTATTTCTCATATGTGTGAATATTATTTCTATATTAACTATATGATTATAAATAAAAAAACCGCCATTTAAGGCGGTTTTACATCAGACAGCACAGCATGATAAAAAGGAAATATGACGAATAATCAATATGATAGGTATTGTTTATTTATCATATTAATTAGTATATCTATTGTATGTTTCTGGATTGTTTCTATTAAGTTAGTATTTTGTATCATTCTCAATTTATGCAACCACTTTTAACTTATTGATTTTCTATGGATCTAAATGAACTACAGATTTACGGTCGCATCTAAAGTTAGCTATAGGATTCCAATCTAAATCTATAAGATTCAAAAAACGGTGTAAATATATTTATAGAATTTTTATAAATAGCGCCCTATTTATACAGTTTTTTTATCTTGTATAAAGTTTATTTCATGTCCATTTAATTGTTCACTAGATTTAGCAATGATATACTATATCGAAATATTAATGCTGAAATAACCCAATAAATTCAAATAAAAACCATATAATTTATTTGATAAGAACGCACAGATAAAATGTAGGATTAGTCATGTATAAGTACCCCGATCAAAACCATATCGCAATTGCTGGATGTAACGAAGTCGCAAAAATTTGCCAGCCTCTCCAACAAGTTTTTAATATTAATAATTTTGCCTATCATCGATACTATTGGGATGGGACAAGGTTTACCCTTTCCTCTCGTAAAGATATTGCTGAATATTATTATTCAATTAAAGGTGATCAATGCAGAAGCGGTATTCCAGATATAAGAGAACCCGGAATTTATTTTTTAGATGATTACGATCATGATACAGAATTTGGAAAAAAAATTATAACCCCTTACGCTAAAAATTTTGGAACTTCCCATTTTGTGGTTGTTGTCAAACATCATATCGGAGTTTCTGAAGTTATCATTTATGGCGTACCTGTAGAATATGTTGACTTTAACAGAGACTTTTTAATGCACCGTGAATTTTTCGAAAATTTCCTACTTTATTTTAAAGATCAAGCAAAAGCACTAATAAAAATTGCTAAACAAACCCGCTACAAATTTTATTTTGGTGAATTTGAGTATATAAAAAGTCGAACTGAACAATTACAAAAAAGATTACAATCAAATAATGATCAATTTAATTTTGGCCGATTTTACCTCTCAGGTGAACATGAAGATATTTACCTAACAAGAAAAGAATTAGAATGCCTACTTCTCTTCTATAAGGGAAATAATTATCAGAAAATTGCAAAACATTTATCGATTTCGCCTATAACAGTTCAACGTCATTTTGATACGATTCGCGATAAGTTCTCTTGTAAAAATAAAAAAGAATTAAAAGAGTTACTCAAGAAAACTGAAATTAATTTTTTAGTAAAACAAATGACGTATAATGAGGAATTTGAAAAAGTTTATAATCATATCCTAGATTCATATAAAAAAGATGTTACTTATAATGACGAGGATATACCAACGAGTATTACTGGAATTTAATCAACAAGGTTAAACTATTAACTCAAAGTATAAAGAATTAGAAAAAAATAACCGCCCATAAGGGCGGTATCACCAGACAGCACAGCATGATAAATCGGTTGTAAATAGATATTTTAACACTCTTGTTTCAATGGGTTTATTTTGCATAGGTATTGTTTCTATAATGTTGCTAGTATGTTAAAACTTTGTTTTTTTGAATTTTTTTCTATTTGAATTGGTGGGAAGACTTTAAGGATGCAATTGAAATCAAAACCTCTCCATTTTTACTTATTCTTTGAGGGTTTCCATACCCCAAGGCATATATAATTTCATAAGTAGCAGGAAATTTTTTTTGTTCATTGATAAAATCTCGATAAAGCTGACTAATCTTTGTTATTTGATCATCATTTGCAGCCAAATAATGAGCACCAACACCATTTAATTGTTGTAACAAAGCTTCTGTAGAAGAATAATTAACTGTTATTTTTTCCATGTCAACAACGGGATCAACAAATTGATTGGTCATTAGCGCATCGCCAATATCATGCATGTCAACAAATTTATATTGAAACAATTGCTCACTAATTTCTTCACAACATTGACGTAATTCACATAAAGTATCTGGCCCATAAATAGTAAATAAACATAGTCCCTGTGGAGATAGGATCCGACTTATTTCAGCTAAAGTTACATTTAAATCAGGAAGCCATTGCAAAAGTAAATTTGAAAAAATTAAATCTACTGAATCTGTTGGTAACGGAATATAATCAGCGTCAGCATTAATCACCATTGAAGAATTAAATGATGATAACTTAGCTTCTGTTAATTTAGTCATCTCATAAGCAATATCAACAGCTACCAAAGTGGCATCGGAATATTTTTGCTTAAGCCTGACAGAAAATGAACCCGTATTACAACCCAAGTCTACTATTAATCGAGGAGTAATATTTATTATATCTAATCTTTCAATTAATCTTTCACCAACTGTATTAGGTACCAACGCATTTTGATCATATGAATTTGCAGATTGATTAAACCCATCTGCGATTTTGTTCTTTACCATAAAAAGGTTTATTTATTACACCAAAGTTTCGGAACAATTAAAGCAAGCGCTAATATCTTTGCAATATCAATTAAGATAAAGGGAAATAAACCCAAATCTATAGCTTTATGCCAACCAACAAATAATGATAAATTTGCTAAACCACAAAAATATATCAAAGTTGTTGCGATTAAACTTGCGATTAAAACAGATAAAAAATACTTACCCCAACCATTTTCTACGAGAAATCCACTAACGAGAACAGCTGGCAAAAAGCCAATTAAATAACCACTTGTTGGGCCTAAAATACCCAACGCAAAAACAGGTAGGCCAGTTAAACCCAATGCTAAATACGCGACAACCGTCGCAAGCCCCAAACGCCAACCATACGTCATACCAATTAGTAAAACAAAAAATGTTTGAAGTGTAATAGGAACTGGTGTAAGTAAAACACTAATATGAGCACCTAATGATATAAGTCCAACCCCTAATAACAAGAGGATGATATTACGAACGTATTTATTTTGTTTGCACCACAATTTGCTGTTTAATGGCTGTTTGATACTTAAAATGTTATCCATGATTTTTCCTTTGCTTTAAAAGCGACTTAAACTTATATACTAAAATAAAATCGAGGTAAAACATAAAAGATGACATTATTACTAAACTGTCACCTTTTAAAATTAATTTGCTATATAATAGTGAGTAAATACAATCTGTCAAGCTCACTATGTTAAAACATTTTATTAAGAACCAACTGCAAGCAACAATTCTCCAACAGTTTCCAAGTACTTGCTTATTGTGTGCTGAAATCCAAGTTAATCACAATCTGATTTGCCATGATTGTTATCAGGAATTACCCTTTATGACAAATTATTGTTTAGGATGTGGTTTATCTATTTCTGAAAAAACTAAAATTTGTGGTACTTGTATCAATCAACCATTTTCATTTCAAGAGTGCCATAGTGTTTTTAATTACAATTTTGCTATTCCGTATTTAATTTCCCAATTAAAATTTCATGATCAAATTTTGATAGCAAAACTATTCGGCAAAATTTTATGTCAGAAAATGCTTTTTTATTATCGAGATAATGCTCAACCCGAATTTATCATTCCAGTACCATTACATCAAAAACGTCTTCGTCAACGTGGATACAATCAAACTTATGAAATAGCAAAATTTATAAAACAAAATTTCTCTGTTAAGTTAACAATTAATGCCTGTCAACGTATTAAAGCAACAAAGCCTCAAACAGAACTCAATAAAAAACAAAGACACAACAATGTTATCAACGCATTTAGCATCACACCAAATTTTCAAGCTAAACATATTGCTATTCTTGATGATGTGATGACCACAGGACACACAGTGAATGAATTATCAAAATCGTTTATTGCTGCAGGGGTAGAAAAAATTGATATTTGGTTAGTTGCGCGTAACAGTCTTCATCACGAAATTTCTTCAGTTTGATATTCCAAAATATCGCCAGGTTGACAACCTAGAAAATCGCAAATTGCTTCGAGTGTTGATAACCGAATTGCTTTAGCTTTTCCAGTTTTTAAGATAGATAAATTCTGTTCTGTAATACCGATAGCCTTGGCAAGATCTTTTGATCGAACTTTACGTTTAGCAAGCATCACATCAAGATTAACAATAATCGTCATCCACACCGACCTTAAATTGTATATCGAGTTTCTTCACTAAGTTTATAACCTTCTGCCATAATCCAAGAAATAAGCACGATAATAAGTGATATAAAGATAATACCAAGATTAGTCCCTGTAAAGCTAACGCTAATTGAACGGAACGCAAAAGGAGGATTATGCCAAGTTAATACTAAACTTATTAATGCTTGGTATAATGGATGAATTATTTGACCTAACAACATAAATAATCCGATATTTCTCGTGTATTTTACATTTTTCGCCGAAAAGATTTCAGATTTTTCGTATTCTCGAAATAGTTTAATTAAAAAATAAAACATAGACATAAAAATAATTAATGGAATTGCACTAACTGAAGCAGCTAATAAAATAGTAGAAAGGCTTAAAGGTGTAATAATAGGAATGTTACGAGGAATAAAATCAATCACAACAATATGATTAAAAAATACGAGTGGGTAAGGGGCATTAAACCAAAAAAGTATAAATCCTAAAAGATATATACAAAAAATTAATTGAAAAATTAACCGACAAATTTTACTCACTCTCGTTATTTTCTTCATGTCTTACTCCGCATAAAAAATAAAATGAGCAGGAATAAACCTGCTCTACAACGGGGGGGACAGTTGTATAGAAAAAACTTATCCGAAACTTCCGTTGCCTACACTACATTTTAGTGTGCCATGGGAGTTCGAATTAATTGTTAAGTTTATGCCGAGTGTGCCAGAACGGTGACGAGCATCAGTTGCTAAAGCGCATTTACGAGGCATTGCAAATACTCTTGCAACTGGTGGTATAGCTTTACCATTTATTTTTACTGGCACAACACCGACATACTTATAACCATCAAGACCAGCATGAACCGTATAAGAATCAGTTATAGTAACAGGCCCCAGTTTAGACCCATAAACTGTCGCATGATGGGGATTTTTGCGAGCAATTTTATAATATAACTTTAGCGGTTTTTGTGCTGGGCTTTGATTTGTAATAGTCATCGTATTCGCCATTGCACTGCTGGCGAATACTAGACTAGTTGCTAAACAAAGTACAGGTACAAAACATAACTTCATCTTCATTGTTTCCATTTCCTTGGGGGTAGTAACTTCAACACGGATAGTCTATAAAATTAATTATCGTTTTACAATCATTTTTTATCAAAATAAGTAAATTAATTGTTGTTATACAACTATTTTGTCTGCATGTTATATGAAGTGATTGATTTAATGAACTTTCCGTTAATCTCGAAGAAATATTAGCTATAATTTAACGACACTTAGCTTCTTTGAGGTGGTTTTTTATTACTAATTACGATGCCTTTTTAATAATGGGTATAATCCTGCTTTTTATTTTAATATCAAACAAATACTTTTATGCAAAAGATAAAAAAAGCATGCAGAATACTTTAAGAAAAAAGATGAAACAAAAATTCCGACCACACTCCTTGAAAAATACCGAAGAAAAATACCGAAGAAAAATTGATGAAAAATACATGGAAAGTTTCCATACCGAACTTAACAAAGAAGAAATCCTTATTATTATATTTAAATGATTTAATAAAGCTTGGCGAAGGTGGCCAGGATTCTTTAAGGCATTAATTGAAAGTGATAAAAAAAGACAGGTCGATATTTTTAGATTATGGCAAATTCGTTATAGTTTAGCTGACTTTTTTGCTATTGACCTATTTCAAGTTTATCATTTTACAATATAGTTTAAACACCTTGGAATATTGTAAACTCTGGCGTGACATCAATGATGTTATTTAATTCCATGCTCACAAATACATTTGCGTCACTGTTTGATGAATGAGCATACTCTACAAATAAATGATTCGTTCCATTTATCATTTTTTCTATAGTAAAACCAGGAGCAACTTCAACCCAGCTTCCGCCTTCAGTAGTTAAATTTAATTGCTCACCTACTCCACCAATTAAATATAAACTATCGTTTATTAAATTATTATCCGGCAGATCAAGCACATCTGAAACGGTGAGTGTTAATTGATTACCAACACCAGGCGAGATGGTCGGACTACGAAAATCTATTGCCTCAAAATTTATATAATTTAATACGTCCAAATCATTATGCAAAATTATAGAAACATTATCTAACTTAGTTACTATCGTATCAAAATCATCCCCGCCATCTGCAATAGCTACTTTGCCGGCATATTCCAACATATCATCACCAGCAAAAAGTCGAATTGTATCACCATTTATTTCATCAACACTGAAATAATCAATGACATAATTAGATTCACTGTCACCTAATAAAATATCATCAAAACGCGTGCCGATAATATTTTCAAATTCAAGAATAAAATCTTGATCAACTTGAGCGAAATCATTACTAACAACACTATCATTTTGCAGATCGACAATGATTCCATTATTATGCAATTGATAATCTAAGGTATCACTACCATTTCCACCAATTAACGTATCATATCCCTCGCCCCCGCTAATCAAGTCGTTACCCTCTCCGCCAAAAATAAGATCATCCCCCTCATTTCCAAATAGGGTATTATGTTTATAGTCTGCAATGATAACGTCAGCAAAATTCGATCCATAGATTAATTCTGGAGAATCGTTATAAAAATCACCTGTTGCATCACCGCCATCAAAAAAGTAAGTATTGAAATTAACATTAACACCTGCATTGGAAAATATATAATTCAATGAATCATATCCGCCACCAAAAGTAATTTCATCATTACCTAAACCACTAAAAATAATATCATCGCCACCCAATCCATCGATAAAATCATCACCACTGCCGCCAAATAAAAAATTATTCCCATTTGTTCCGATTAATCTATCTGAAAAATCAGATCCATATAAGCCTTCAATATTTAGTAATACATCACCATTAGCATGACCTCCAAAGGCTAAATTATCTTGCAAACTAATATCAATACCATCATCTGAATCACGATAATCCGCAATATCTTGAAAACTATCGCCGCCATCAAGCAAGTCAGCACCTGCCAATCCCGCTAAAATATCAGCGCCATCTAAACCGTAAATTTCATTATCAAAATTATCCCCTATTAAAGTATCAGAAAAATTCGATCCTTCAATATTCTCAATATTGATCAGCACATCACCAATAGCATTCCCTGCACTATGAATATTCGTTAATAAGTTAACAGCAACAAAGCCACTATATCGATAGCTCACGGTATCGATACCATCACCACCATCAATAAAATCTTGTCCAATATAACCATAGAAAATATTATCTTTTTCATCGCCGATTAAAATATCATCGAAGCGACTACCAATTATGCCTTCTATATTAATTAAGTCATCATCCTCACTATTGAAATCTAGCAATAAATCAATTACAACAGGGTTATTAGCATTTAGGTAAGAAACAACATCTCTGCCTCCCTGACCATCTATTAAATTCACCCCGCCTAATCCTATAAAGAAATTTTCATTATCATCACCAATTAAAATATCATCGAATTCAGAACCAATAATACCTTCTATACTAAAATAAATATCACCTTCACTATTTATGCCATTTAATAAGTCAACAAAAATAGCATCTAAATTACTACCATAATCCACAATATCTAAACCAGTTCCCCCATCGAGTATATCTATCCCTAATCCACCAATTAAAATATCATCCCCATCACCACCATTGATGTTATTATCTTCCGCATTTCCAATGAGAGTATCATCATATCTTGAACCTAGTATATGATTAAAATTAAATAAAAAGTCGCCTTCACTACTTGTGGAATTAGCTAAATCGACAATGACACTTGTAAATGCATTTTCATAAGAAACCGTATTACTACCAGCAGCGCCATCGAGAACATCAATCCCAGCTCCGCCTTCTATAATGTTATCTTGATTATCACCGAGAATAACATCATTGAAATTACTTCCTCTGATATTACTAAAATTAGAAATGATATCGCCAATCCCATGACCACCGTCAACAAATAAAGTACTTAAATCAATTAGCACTGATTCATAAGAACGATAATAAGATAAAGTATTATTACCAGTTCCGCCATCTAATATATTAATTTCTGCGTTACCAACAAGAATATCATCACCAAAACCACCAAAAGCATTTTCAATTTTTGTCCCCATCGCAATACCATATTGAGTACTTGCAATGTTAAATGTTTCATTGGTATCAATAACAAAACTTAATGCGCCAGGAGTTAGATCAATCATTAAATCTTTTATTGAAGTTGAGCCATCGAAAGTATCAATACCGCCGGCGTCCCAAATATCCGTAGCTAACCCAATACTATCATCAAATATATAAATATCATTGCCAATGTTAGTTGCATAGTTAGCACCATAAATATATTGAAGTGCAGAAATATCTATAACTTGATATGTTTGAGGGAGATCTTGATACTCCACATAACTCATCACAGTATTGCGCTCATTATCAGAATTATTTCCACGGAGAAATTCATTCGTGGGTATCCCCATATTGCGATGAGAAAAATCAAATTCAGCGTAAGAGTCTACTAATATTTGCGGTGTCATTTCGAAATAACTATAAAAATTTTTAGTATCCGCATAATTCTGTGGATGAACTAAACCTAATGAATGACCTAGCTCATGCAAAATCGTGGTAAACATAATTCCACCAGGCGCAAAATCCTCAGGTGGGCGATCCAAAATATCTAATTCAATATCACCAGAAACAGTTTGCCAAAACCGACTATCAAAACCAGGCATATTAAAACCAAAACCAGGAATTCCTGTTGGTTCAAATGCTGCGCCTAATACATGTCCGCCAATATTTTTTGCAAATAAAGAAATATTAATATTATTGTCAAAAAATAATTGTGCGTCACGAGGATCAGTAATCGTGACTTCAACAAATTCTAATTCTGTTAAATCCTCTATCATTTGAAAAGCTTGACGATAAGCTTCTTTCATATATTCAGTGAAACTACCAACAATAAATCCAGGATCTTCAAACTCTAAATCCAAACCAAATATCTCATAACCATCGGCTATATCATCACGGTCAAAAAAAGCATAACTTAATATTTTATGATTAGGATCAAAAAACTCCCAGGAATCATGTGAAGTAATCGCCTGTGTTGCAATCGGTTGCAACATTAAATCGCCCCGTTCCTCTAAAGACTGGTAAACAGGGAACCCATTTGGAAACACATCTATAAAAACAGTAGCAAAATTTGAATACTCACCAAACTCATCCGCGATCGCATATTCGAAAGATGTTGAACCAATAAAATTAATATCTGGCGTAAAAATAACATCACCGGTGTCATCATCTAATACTTCAACTGTTCCATCATCACTATCGATGATAATTATTGAATTAACATCGATATCACCATCAATATCAATGTCATTATCCGATAGATTAATCATAATAGGACTATCAATAACTGTGATAGCGTAATCATCAATTGCCACGGGTGGAAAAAATATATCGATAAATACCCATGCGCTATCACGAGCCCCAAATACATCTTCAATCGTATATTCAAATTCAACTGGCGCCAAAATTAAATCACCAAAATCTTGATAATAAAATCCGCCATCAGGATCAATTATTAATGTCCCATCATCTAAATCAATGGGTAAGACATTTCCGTCACCATCAAAAGAAAGTTCAACGCCATTAATCGCCGTAACATAAATACGATCATCTTCTGGATCAAAATCGTTTAATAATACCCCTATATTTGATTCAATTATAACTTCATCACTACCAAAAAATGTAAAATAAAAATCATTAAACGCAATCGGCCCAATATTAAATATTGGTGGCTTATCTGGATCAGATGGAGGTATTTCAGGATCAGTTGGTGGTTGTTCTGGATCAGTTGGTGGTTTATTCGGATCAAAAAGTGGCGGAATTGCAGCCTCATCAAAAGTATCAAACAAACTTAATTTAGTTGTAAATTTAGCAGTACTTTGACTATTTAGTGAAACTTCAAATGGATTAAAGTAATCATAAACTTTATCAATTCTTGAATAAGTTGGTGCAAAAAAATTGGCGAATATTGGTGACACTTCAATCGAAATTGAAAAATCCTGAGGTGTTCCACCCACCTCTGAAAAATCTTTAATTAAATCAGTAAAAAAATAATTTTCCGTACTTTGATAATTATCTGGATTGGCTAATACGATATGTGCTTTTGATATGTCATTACCAATAAAATTAAGTTGATATAAATTTTCAGTTTTAGTGATGGCATTATCGCCATTTGCATAATACATAAAAATAATATTAACATCAGTCTCATCACTGGTTAACAATTCTAATATTCGCTGATAACCACTTTCACCAACTTCTTTTACAATAACATTTTTTGCCCGTTCTTCTTGAACAATCGAATATAATTCATTTTTTTGAAAAATTTTGACTACTTCATATTTACTAATATCACCAGGTAAATGAACAGATGCATTTTGCGCTAAAGTTTCATCAATAACATTATTTTTTAAATTAGAAATATTTATTTGCTGATCATTGTGAAGAATTTCATTAGGCACACGAACTAATAATTTATCCCCAACTCTAGATAGATAACCTTTGACCGCGTTATCATCAGATGCTTCATCAGTATTTAAGTGTGGTGGACTTAATAAAACTTCATCTTGTTTTACACTGCCATCAGAACTGGCACTACCTAGTTCATTATTATTTTTATCATTATTTGGAGCCGAGTTTACTATTGCCATAACATTAAATAACCGTACTGTAAATTTTATCGTTTTTCCTACTTGATAAAATCAATCTATGTAAAAATAATTCCTCATCGAATTATCTCTATAACTTAGTCTCAACGTAGAGAACAGCACCTTTGAAAGAGTGAAAACACTCAAAAATGAAAATTCAAATTTCTAATTATTTTATAGAAATCAATACTCTATTACTTTTGCTTCAATATTAGTATAGTTTATGGCAAGAAATATGCAAAGAAACTGTTACAATCATGTTGAAATAATTCTATAAAATAAAATGATCAATAAGTTATAGTTTTATACAAGGTAATAATTCTTGCTGAATTATGTTCTCTGCCGCTAAAATATCATCGGCAAAAAATCTATCTTCATCATAATACCTGACAAATTCACGAACTAAAGCATGAGCATGTTGCAATTTTTGTGATGACTTTAACGGTTTACGCAAGTCGATGCCCTGACATGCTGCTAATAATTCAATCGCTAAAATTGAAGATGTGTTTTCTAACATCGGATACAAACGTAATCCCGCCCCAGTTGCCATAGAAACATGATCTTCTTGGTTTGCACCTGTAGGAATACTATCTACACTCGCCGGATGCGCGAGCGATTTATTGGCAGAAGCCAACGCAGCAGCAGTTGTTTGAGCAATCATAAAGCCAGAATTTAAACCACTATCTTCAACTAAAAACGTCGGCAAATGACTAAAATTCGGATCGTTTAACAAAGCAAAACGTCTTTCTGATAATGCACCAATTTCTGCAATCGCAATAGCTAAATTATCGGCAACCAACGCAACAGGTTCAGCATGAAAATTTCCACCGGATAAAATCGCATTATCTTCAGCAAAGACAATTGGGTTATCACTAACAGCATTAGCTTCTCGCGTTAATATGGTTTCGACAAAATTTATTTGATCTAAACACGCACCCAAGACTTGTGGTTGACACCTTAAACAATATGGATCTTGCACGCGATCACAATTCACGTGCGATTGACGAATCTCACTACCATCAAGATAGTCTCGTATCATCGCCGCAATTTTTTGTTGTCCTTCTTGCATGCGCACTGCTTGTAATTTTTCGTTAAAAGGCGCATCACTTGCCATTGCAGCATCTGTTGATAAACTGCCAATAAGCACCGCTTGTTGCAATAAACTTTTCGTTTTTAAAAGCGCAGTTAGAGTAATTGCTGTTGATACTTGCGTACCATTTAATAGCGCTAACCCTTCCTTGGGTTGTAATTCGATTGGATTAAGACCCGCTATCGCCAAAGCTTCCGTTGCACTGATAATTTTACCTTGATATCGCGCATGGTTATAACCAATTAAAACGCTGGATAAATGTGCTAATGGTGCGAGATCACCTGAAGCTCCGACTGAACCTTTACTTGGAATGCAAGGATAAATCTCATGATTAAATAATTGAATTAACGCATTAATGACTTCTAACCGAATACCTGAAAATCCACGAGCAAGGGAATTAATTTTTAACAGTAAAATACAACGAACAATTTCATCACTTAATAATTCACCACACCCGCAAGCGTGCGATAACACAATGCGTCTTTGCAAATCAATTAGTTTATCATTGGGAATTTTAGTATTTGCTAATTTCGAAAAACCCGTATTAATGCCATAAACTGTTTTATTTTGGCTAATCACATTATTGACAGTTGCGACACTCGCATGGATGTGTTTATGGGCACTCTCATCAAGTGATATTTTTTTATTTGAATTTATTAACTGTTGTATATCATGTAATCCCAACATCCCTGGATATAAGGTAAAATTCAAATTCATTTTATAAATCAACCATCGGCAAGTTTAATCCATTTTTCTTCGCGCAAGATTTAGCAATATCATAACCCGCATCGGCATGACGCATCACACCTGTTGCAGGATCATTAAATAACACTCGTTTAATTCTTCGAGCAGCATCTTCACTACCATCACAGACAATCACAAATCCAGCATGTTGCGCAAAACCCATCCCAACACCACCACCATGATGCAAGCTTACCCAGGTCGCGCCGCTTGCAGTATTTAATAATGCATTTAATAAAGGCCAATCTGAAACAGCATCACTACCATCTTTCATACTTTCGGTTTCACGATTGGGACTCGCAACTGAACCTGAATCTAAATGATCACGACCAATAACAACTGGCGCTTTTAATTCTCCATTTTTTACCATCTCATTAAAAGCTAATCCTAACTTATCGCGTTGACCTAAACCGACCCAACAAATTCTAGAAGGTAATCCTTGAAACTGAATTCTTTCACGAGCCATATCTAACCATTGATGTAAATGAGGATCATCTGGAATTAATTCTTTTACTTTTGCATCTGTTTTATATATATCTTCAGGATCTCCCGATAATGCCACCCATCTAAACGGACCGACACCTTCGCAAAATAATGGTCGAATATAAGCAGGAACAAAACCAGGGAAATCAAAGGCATTTTTTACACCTTCTTCAAAAGCCATTTGCCGAATATTATTTCCATAATCAAAAACTGGGATCCCCATTTCATGGAATGACAACATCGCACTAACTTGAATAGCCATCGATTTTCTTGCTGCTTTAATTACTTGGTTAGGATCAGATTCACGTAAGGATTGTGCTTTTTCTAATGTCCAACCTTGAGGTAAATAACCATTTAACGGATCATGCGCGCTAGTTTGATCTGTTACCGCATCAGGTTTAATACCACGTTTTAACATCTCAGGAAAAACATCCGCAGCATTAGCGCATAATGCAACTGAAATAGCTTGACCTTTTTCATGATGGTTTTGAATAATTTCTAATGCTTGATCTAAACTTTTTGCTTCTACATCTAGATAGCGTGTTTCTAAACGACGTTGAATCCGATATGGATCACATTCAATTGCTAACATCGAAGCGCCGGCCATTGTTGCAGCAAGTGGTTGCGCGCCCCCCATGCCACCTAAACCTGCAGTTAAAATCCATTTACCTTTTAAAGAACCTGAAAAATGTGTTTTTGCCATCGACACAAAAGTTTCATAAGTTCCTTGGATGATGCCTTGCGTCCCAATATAGATCCATGACCCCGCCGTCATTTGGCCAAACATCATTAATCCTTTTTTATCTAACTCATGAAAATGATCCCAAGTCGCCCAATGAGGAACAAGATTTGAATTTGCAATTAAAACACGTGGCGCATCTCGATGTGTTTTGAAAACTCCAACTGGTTTACCCGATTGAACTAATAAAGTTTCATCATCATTTAAAGTTTTGAGTACTTCGCAAATTTTATCGAAACATTCCCAGTCTCGCGCTGCTCGCCCAATCCCACCATACACAATTAATTCATCCGGTTTTTCTGCAACATCTTTTGAAACATTATGTTGAATCATTCGTAATGGTGCTTCGGTTAACCAAGACTTTGCTGTTAATTTACAACCGGTTGGTGGTGTGATTTGTCGTTTAGGATCTTTTCTTGTGCTCATATTATGCCTCTTTAACTTTCTAGTTTGGCAAGAGTATACTCGAAACAACGGGGAGTTTAAATTTTATAAAGCACCCCCATATAATATGACGTCAATCTATTTTCAAAAGGAGCACTGACAAAATGAAAGGTTTAAAATTTGTAACCGTTTTAATAGTTTCTCTCTGTTTAGGCATGACAAGTCCGTTGATGGCGGCGAATAAAAAATTTCATGCCAAAGAATTATTAGCATTTCAAGTCGTTCAAACTCAATTTGCCTTATCGAAAAAGAGCATCCAAAAAATAACTCTATCTAAAGCTAAAGATGGCAAAACAAATGTTAATGTTTTTTTAACACCTCAAGCTGCTAAAGCCATGTACTATGTTACTAGCAAAAGTGTTGGCAAACACATGAGTATTGTTTGGAATAATCGAGTCGTCACTAGTCCAGTTATACGCACACCAATAGGTGCTAAGTTTGTCATTTCAGGTTTTACTGCAAAAGAAGCAGCTAACCTTGTTAAATCATTAAAAGGCTAATAAAAAAATTATCTAGCATCATGCGATTGCCACAACATTATTTGTGACAATCGCATTTTTAGATTAAAATTAATAAAGTCAGGACTTACGCAAAACGAAGATTTTGTTTGTGGTCGAGGCATAATCTGCAGTGAAAAGCGCAGTGTACGAATGGTACATGAGCATTTGAACGAAGATTATAACGAAGACCATGGACAAAAGCTGAAGTTTTGCGTACGTCCTGAAAGTAAAGCTAGCTTATGGTGGTGCAGAATGACAGATCAATCCGATGATAAAGACCAACAAAACAATGAACCATCTTCAGAGAAAAAAGAAGATAAAGTTTCAAAGATTCCTGGTTTAGGTGAAATTGCCGGTATGGCTGGAAAATTATTCAAAGACATGAGTAACAGTTTTACAGAAATAGTTGAAGATTATAAAGATAAACGAAAAGAATTATTCGAAGAAGAAAAAAAACAAAAAGAGAAAGCCCAAAAGGAACGCGAAGAAAAAGCCAATGCAGATAAAGAAGCCGCAGAAAAAGCACAAGAGTCTGCTGAAGTAAAACCTGAAGAATCAGAAAAAAAAGAAGATAAACCAGAATAAATGTCCAACACATTAAAGGCATATCTTGCCTTAATACTCGTTACCATGTTTTGGGGAATGACTTTTCCTCTTATTAATCTAGCTGCCAATTCAACAACAGCTTATACATTTGTTTTTTTTCGTTTTGTTTTAGCCGCATTAATTATGATTCCGCTTTTTATAAAATATATGCGACAGAAAGAAAAAAAATTATTATTTTATGGCTTTATACTAGGTCTTATTAATACAGTCACCTACACATCACAAACCATCGGATTACAAACACTCGATCCTGCTAGCAGCGCCTTTATCACCGGATTAAGTATTATTATTGTGCCATTTTTAGCACCGTTATTTGGATTACACAAACCAACTATTTATGATTTATTATTCGGTGTTATTTGTTTATACGGTTTATATTTATTGACTGGTGCAAGTTTAGGAAAAATTGTGCCTGGTGTTTATTGGACAATTGTTTGTGCTTTTTTTTACGCCGTTTACTTAGTTTATTTACAAAAAGTAACGTTGGTCATCAAACAACATGATTTACTGGCTTTTTATCAAGTAATGTTTACCGGTTTACTCGCCGGAATTTATTGTTTACCACAACATAATGTTATCCATTTTAATTCATCTGTTATTATTGCTATCGTTTATTGTGCAATTTTTGCAACACTAATCGTTTTTATTTTACAAACCCGTTATCAACGATTCTTACCCGCCGTTCAAGTGGCAATGATTTTTGCTTTAGAGCCGATTTTTGCTAGTTTCTTTAGTTATTTTATAACAAACGAAAAATTTAGCCTGCAATTTTTTGCAGGTAGTGGTTTGATTTTTTTTAGTATAGTGATGGCGGAATTGATAAGAAATAAAAAAGAATCACACTAACTTTATCGATACCAGTTAAAACTCTGCGAATAAAACAGAATCTTAACCGGCAACAAAATTAACCTCAACCTACAGAAACAGAGTTTACAACTGAAGCTAATTGTTGAACATCTTCGCCTGAATATTTAGTTGTGTGATGCGGTTTATTTGAATTCCCAATAATAAATGTGGGAACAACTACAATCCTTAATGCATTTCCAAGTAACATGTTATTAATTAAAGTTTGTGAAACAGCATTTGATTTCATCGTTTTTTTCAAAATCGTAATATTTAGCCCAACTGATTTCGCAAGTTTAAAGACTTCTTGTTTAGTGAGAGGATGTTTAGCAGTCATCAACGCACGGTGCATGGCGACATATTTACCTTGTTGTTTCGCAGCAATCGCAGCACTAGCTGCAAACACTGAACGTGGTCCCAATTTAGGATAATCCATATAAACAAATTTTATATTTTTATGTTGTTGTAAAAACGCTGCAATTTCTGCATCAATTTTACGGCAATCTGGACATTGATAATCTGAGAATTCAAGCATCGTCACTTGCCCATCTGGATTACCAATTACCGCATCACCACGTGTTTTATAGACAATATTTGGTGGGAAATTTTTGGGTAAATCATTGAGAAAGGCACTATTTGCCAAAGTAATGCTTGAAAAAACAATAGCAAAAACAAATGAAATATATTTAATCATCTCGGTACTCTCCCTGTACTAGAAGAGGAAAATTCTATCATAGACTTTATACAGGAGATATCGATTTTTAATCAGTGAGATTATTTCATTGCATTTAACATCATGGTTAATCTTTTAACAAATCGCCAATGATGTCCACTATGTCCACCTTCATATTCATCAAGCCGATAGATAATCCCAAGATGATCTAATTTATTTGCAATTTGACGGTGCGCTAAATGCAGTGCAAATTCATCTGCTCGCCCTGCTTCGAGATGAATCCATTTTAAATGTTTGAGTGCGTCGACATTATTATCAATCATATAAACCGGATCCCAATTTAAATATTTTTGCCAAACTTCATCAATAAGCTTTCCAGTTTTTACATCAAAAAACACATCACCTAAAATAACATCTTGTTTTAAATTCGGCGCATAACATGGTGCCATTGCGAGAGTTAACATAGCAAGTCCAGCACCATAACCCAAGTTATCGGGGTTAGGTTGTGACAGATACCAATTAATAAATTCTTTTATACCACCGCGTTTTTCAACTTCAATTATGGTTGTATTTAGATTAGGTAATAAACTCAATTCATAAAATCCATCCCCTGCTGAAGAACAAATTGATCGAAAACGATCGGGACGTAACATGCCAATAACCAACGCACCAAAACCACCACTTGAATGCCCTGTTACGCCACGATATTGCGCTAATTTATGGGTATGAAATTTTTCATCAATTAATTCGACTAATTCATCACAGAGATAATCCATATAATGCCCTGTAGCAGGCGAATTAACATATTGTGAACAACCCAATTTTGACACACCGTCAGGAAAAACAATAATAGCTTCGGGTAATGTTTTATTGCTCATCGCTTCGGTAAATTTAGCCGGTAAAGAAAGCGAATAAGCTGAATCACTCCACACATATTTTGCACTTCGACTTCCAAAACCTGCTAACATAAAAATCACTGGATAAGGATCACTTCGTTTAGGATCATAATTCGGCGGAAGAAATACTGGAAATTGTCTTTCGTGTGGATCGCCCATTGGAAAATCTTTTATTGCTTTAGAACTATATGTTAACCATTCAATCATTTTTTTTTACCTCGTCGCTGAACTTCCGCGTTCCATTATTTTTTGAAATTCATTTTTATCTAAATAATCTTTACCTTTTAGACAAAATTCTAAATCAATTAAGACATCGTTACCCCAAAATACTTCATCATCATTTAAAATAAATGAGGGAACACCAAAAATATCTTTACTAATCGCACGTTCGGTATTTTCTTTTAATTGATTTTTAATTTTAGGATCAGTGATATTTTTCATTATTTCATCGCCATTTAATCCGATAGTAATTAAAACATCTCTTAAAACAGCCGAATCCCCAATGTCCAAGCCTTTCACCCACCCTGTTTGCCAAATTAAAGTCATAATATCAACTGTTGGCATAAAGCAAGTTAGTCTTAAACTGGGTAATGGGTTAAATGGATGAAAAGCTGTAAATTGAAAATCAATTTGGTTTCTTTTCGCGTAACGTAAACATTGTTTATAAACACATTCTCGTTTTAAAGGAATCTCTGCGGGTCCTTTATGTTTAAAATGATTTAATAATCCCGCTAATAAAATAGGATGAAAGTGTAATTCGAAATGATACAACGCTTGCATTTTTTGTAACTGTAAGAATGCAAAATAAGCAAAAGGCGAAAGATAATCAAAATAAAAATCAATTTTCTGCATGTTGTGCCTTGGCGTTGTATGTCATTTGTTAATCGATTAGAATAACAAAAATTTTAGTAAAGAGGTATCAATGGATAATAAGCTGTTACAAGAAACTGTAAATCAAACTTGGGATGAAAGTATCATTCCTAACCTGGTCGAATTCATTAAAATTCCTAACAAATCGCCCGATTTCGATCCTAAATGGCAACAACATGGTTATATGGATCAAGCAGTCGATTTAATCGTTAATTGGTGCCAACAACAAAATATAAAAGGTTTACAGCTTGAAGTTTGCCGCTTAGAAAATCGTACTCCATTAATCTTTATGGAAATTCCTGGAGACATTGACGACACGATTTTACTCTACGGCCATTTAGATAAACAACCAGAAATGTCTGGTTGGGATAAAGATTTAGGACCTTGGAAACCTGTCATTAAAGATAACAAATTATACGGTCGTGGTGGTGCTGATGATGGTTATGCGGCATTTGCTTCTTTAACCGCTATTAAAGTTTTACAAGATCAAAATATTCCACATGCGCGTTGCGTTGTGATTATTGAAGCTTGTGAAGAATCGGGGAGTTATGATCTTCCGCCTTATTTAGAACATTTAGCTGATAAAATTGGTAATCCCAATCTTGTTATTTGTTTAGACTCAGGTGCTGCAAATTACGATCAAATTTGGAGCACGACTTCGTTACGTGGCTTAATCGGTGGAGAATTAACGATCGAAACAGCTTCTGCAGGTGTTCACTCAGGCGCATATAGCGGCGCAATGGTTGAACCTTCACGAATTTTTCGTTTACTCATGGATAGAATTGAAAATAGTAAAACTGGCGAAATCCTTGTTAAAGAATGCCAAGCTTTGATACCTGAACAACGCATTGAACAAGCAAAAATTGCAGCAGAAATGTTAGGTGATGAAAAAATAAAAAGTCTTCCATTACTCGATGGTGTAAAACCTGTCACCACTGATGTTGCTGAATTAATATTAAATAGTACTTGGCGCGCTACGCTTTGCGTCACTGGCCAACGTGGTTTACCTAAAAGTGAAAATGCCGGAAATGTTTTACGACCTAAATTAACATTTAAACTATCAATTCGTTTGGCGCCAACTGTTAAGCCAGAAACAGCAGTCGCTGCCGTTAAAAAAGTATTAGAAGAAAATCCCCCTTATAATGCGCGGATAACTTTTACGCCTGAAGCGAGTGGCAGCGGTTGGAATGCGCCCCCCTTGAGTGAATGGTTAGAAAAAGCAACAGATGAAGCCTCGACAATTTATTTTGGTAAGGGTGCTGCTTATCTCGGCGAAGGTGGTTCAATTCCTTTTATGGGTTTATTAGGTGAGCAATATCCTAAGGCTCAATTTTTAATTACCGGGTTATTAGGTCCACATTCGAATGCGCATGGTCCAAATGAATTTTTGCATATTCCCATGGGAAAAAATCTTACCGCATCTGTCGCACATGTTATCGCAAAACATTATGAGGAATTTCAATCATGAAAAAAGTGATTTTATTTTTTATCTTGCTTGGTTTATCAACTACTGGTCTAGCACAAGAAGATTGTTTACCAACCTGCCAACAATCATGCAAGGTCATGGAAATTGCACTAACACAATGTTTAGCTTTATGTCAGAAAAAATGCCAACCCCACAAACAAACGGTATCTAAAGATAATAAAGAAACAGCTCAACCTAAAATTTCAAAAGAATGTAAAGATGCCGTGGAAAAATTAGAACAAGTGCTAAATCAAAAACTCGGCCCAGATGCTGATACCACTAAAATCGATCAACTATTGGTAGAGTATGATAATTTAGTAAAAGAAAAATGTCCGTCATTTCCAATTAGCGATAAGTCAAATAAAGCTAATGGATCGTCTAACCCTCATTAATAATATTATTATTTTCTGAATGCAATGTAAGCTGAACAGTTGGTTTTTATTGTTTTAAAAAAACTATTATATAATCGTTCATTATCTGGAACGACGCATATTTTACATCTAAGTAATTTATTAATCATTATTTTTTATAATAAATAAAATAAATTGTAACCAAACGTTACAATACATATCAATTTAGTTACAAAATAATTTTTCTTATCTTTTTCAAATACTAATATAACTATTGATTATGATTTTCACCTTATTTTTCGAGCATTCAATCCCCTTTAGTATCGAATTATCTGGCTATCACATTTCATGTAAAAGAAATGTTACACATTAATCATTGTTGTTTGTATTTGATTAAGCTAAATTAGCGCTGACTTTCAAACAACGAAATCATAGAATATTAATTTAAGGAGTAAATATGAAAAAGTCTTTGAAAAAAAATCTAACACTTGCTATCGGACTACTTGTAACTGCGGGTTTAGCAACTAACGCACTAGCCGATGTCCCAGTCAGAAATAGTACTGATCCTGGCTATCAAAGATATATTGCTGCCACATTTCAATATGGGCAAAACTATGCAAATTCCGGCAGCTTCCCTTATTTTGCTGCAGGTAGTTCTTACACCATTTCCAATGGCGGAACGCCAACTAATATCCAATTATTAGATTCAGGATATGATTTTATGGATTTATATTGTCCTGCTTTCACTTCAGTCACTGTCTATGCATGGGATCCACAATCTAGAACTTATCTTGTTGATCATCCTGGCTGTTCAACAAGTAGTAGTAGTGCCAACGCTATGGTTAAAGGTGCTCAAACAACAAGAAGTAAACCTATCCCAAAATTTCTCGAACAAATTAAATAAAGGCTAAACATCATGTTAAAAAAAGTCATAGGTATTGCGGCTATCTCATTAATAGGTATTAGCTTAAGTGCTTGCAATGATTTTGCAAATGATGGTTATTGGGGATCCGGTTATGGCTATAGCACAACATATGTAAATCCACCGGTACCTGTTTATTACTCAACAACATCAGTAAGCAGCCCCGTACCGCCGCCTATATATCATCATTATCGAAGATATTATGGGCCACCACCATCAACGACCGTGAGTAGATCAATACCCTACCCACCACCTAGAACAACAGTGAGTCGTCCTATTCCTGGACCTTCCAGCACAACGGTGAGTCGTTCGATTCCCAGAAGATGGCGCCCACCGTCATCAACGACAACAAGTCGCAGTATACCTGTGCCAACAGATACAACAGTTAGTCGTTCTATCCCATAATTTATTTTATGGTTTCTAACTAAATGTATTCGTTTCATAAAACAAAAAACCCAATTTCAGATTGGGTTTTTTGTTTGGTTTAATACATGTAAAAAATATTAATTAATAATCTTTTTCATATGATTAATTATTTCTTCAATCGCTTTTGTTGCTCTATCGACCATTCCATATAACATGCCAAAACCATGTATCAAACCAGAATAATGCGCATGGGTCACACTTACTCCTGATGATTTTAGTCGTTCAATATATTGCAATGCTTCTTCGGTTAAAGGATCAAATTCGACTGTTACAACATGAGCATTCGGTAAGTTTGCTAAACTCTCGGCTTTTAATGGCGCAAGATAGGGATTTTGTAAATCTTCTGGTCCGTTTAAATAAACATTTTCAATCCATTTCATCGCGGACTTTGAAATTAAATATTGTTTATCTTCAGGAATATCAAGTTTATTCTCAATATCACTATCAACTGGAGGATGAATTAATAGTTGATAAAATATTTTTGGCCCACCTCTGTCTCTCGCCATTAGCGAAATCACTGTTGCTAAATTTGCACCAGAACTTTCTCCGCTAATAATTATTTTATCTGTATCAATTTGATAATCATCCGCGTGTTCAACCATCCAATTTAAGGCAACATATCCATCTTCCAAGGCGGCGGGAAATTTAAATTCTGGAGCTAAATGGTATCCAACAGAAATTACTATACAATTGGTTTCTCTTGTAAATAACCGGCAAAAATGATCCGATTGATCAATATTGCCACGAAAATATCCGCCCCCATGAAAAAATAACATTGCGGGTAAACGAGTTTGAGTTTGTGGTGAATATATTCGAATCGGAAATGTGCCATTAGGCCCAGATAAATCAATATCAATGACCTTTGCGATTTCAATGCTTGGTGGCAAATTTAAAATAGTCTGTAGTTTTAATACTGACATTCTAGCTTGATCGACCGTCATCTCAGATAAATCAGGAATATTTAAGGCCTGATATTTATAGAGAAACTCTTGCATATCTTTATCGATCATGGCGACATTTCCTTTTTGAGGGATTAAACGTTTTCAGTTTCTTTCTTTTTCGCCGTTTTTTTTGAGTTAGTCGTTTTTTTCTTTGTTGTAGATTTTTTCTTTGAAGTTGATTTTTTGCTACTTGCCACTCTTTTTTTATCGTGTGATTGACTTAATTGTTTCGCATACTCTTTTTCAAATTGCGCTTCACAACGTAATAAATACTGATCACGTGCAGCAGTGAAATGTTCTAATTCATCTAACGCATCATTAAAGCCTGTGTCATAAGCTGTTTCTGCGGCCACCATTAACTGTACATCAAATACTTTTTTCATCTCGCTAACAGATTTTCTTTGCAGCGCGGTCATTTCTTTGATTTCTTTTTGTAGCGATTTAATTAATTCTTTCGCTTTTTTATAATCCTGTTGTAATTTACTTTGATTACCATTGGAACTAGCTTTTGCACGAGGCATATGATTTCTCCTATAATGTATTTGATGCCAAGAGCAGTATACCGAAAATCGTTTTTTTAACAACATAGGTTGAACATGGAAAGATCAAGAAAATTAGTTGCTTGGATTATTGGCCTTATTCTCATTGCATTAATCTTAGGATTCACCTTCCTCTGGTATACAAGAGGTCGTTATATCCAATCCACCAATGACGCATATGTGCATGCTAAAACAATGGTTGTCACCAATAATGTCGCAGGTACCATTCAAAAAATCAATGTTAAAAATTTCCAACCAGTAAAAAAAGGCGATGTATTAGCAATTATTGACAAAACCCTTTATGTCTTAGAACTAAAAACTGCCTTGGCAAATATTGATAGAATTAAATCACAAATGAAAATGATTTCTCTAACAAAAGAACAACAAGCTAATAAATTAAAAGCACTCAACCATCAATATCAAGCTAAAATTGATCAACAGCAATATTTAGATCAAGAATTAAAACGTTACAATTCTCTAAAAAAGAGTAATACGGTTTCACAAAATTTACTCGACGAACATCATGCCAAATCCCTGGAAAATAACGAAAGAATTTTAGAATTAGAGCAAAGCATTGCCAATGCACGATCTTATTTAGCTTCCTTTCAATTTAAAAAAGCCCAATTGCTTGCAGAACTCAGCAATGCAGAAATTAAATCCTCAGAGATGGAAATGCAAATAAATAATACCATTATTAAAGCACCAGCAGATGGTGTGGTGAGTAATGTTGTTGCCAATACAGGTGAATATTTAGCTTCTGGCAAATCGATAATGTTTTTGGTTGATTTAACTCAACTCTGGATAAATGCCAATTTTCCAGAAACTGAAATTCAATTTTTAAAAACGGGACAACCTGTCATTATTAAAGTCGATGCATTTCCTGAAAAAACCTTACAAGGCATTATCGCTCGTTTTTCTCCTGCAAGCCAAATGGTGATTAATGACAGTGCGTTTCCTGCTAAATATGGTGAATATGTTAGAACAGTGCAACGTTTTCCGGTGATCATTAATTTACTTGGTCCAGATGATGTTATATCAAGCTTAAAAGCAGGCATGTCTGCAATTGTTACCATTGATAGTAGACTTAAGGAAATAAAATGAATTCTTTTAATTTAACCTCCATTTTCGGTAGTGGCGTTGCGTTACCCATTTCTATTCCGGGTGTTGTGTTTACATTAATTCTGGCAGCCTTGTTATCTTATATCTGTGCCAAAGTGTTCACGTCAACTCTTCCCAAACAAATGAAAATAAAACAATACCACACGTTTATTACGACCATGGTATTAATTGCAGCGATTGTTTCGATGATAATGATACTAGTCGGAACAAACTTGGCACGGGCTTTTGCGTTAGTTGGGATGTTACATTTAGTCAGATTTCGCAATGCCTCGAAAGGACCAGGTGATTTAATTTTTATTTTTGCGGGCATTGCTATCGGCATGGCTTGCGGGATTCAATATTATGAACTCGCAATAACCTTTACATTAGTTATTTCTTCTTTAGTTTTTATTCTAAACTTTTTTAATACCGATAAAGCAGAAGAAGAAACTAAAATAGACGATGAATCCTCAACTGAAGAAGACATGAGTACGCCATTATGAAAACATTACTATTAAATCGTCATGCTAAATCTAGTTGGAGTGACGATAGTATCACTGATATTCAAAGACCGTTAAATCATCGAGGAAAAGAAGATGCGCCGATGATGGGTGATAGATTAAAAAAACGCAACATTGCCATTGATAAAATTATTTCAAGTCCTGCTGTCAGAGCATTTACAACAGCAAATATTATCGCCGCCCATATTCATTATGCCGAACAACAAATTGAAATTGATGAAAGAATCTATATGCTGGATTGCAATGGTATTATTAGTATTATTAAATCTTTTTCAGATGAATTAAATTCGGTATTAGTATTTGGACATAATCCTGATTTCACGATTGTTGCTAACACTTTGGCTAACATTCGGTTAGATAATTTACCGACTTGTGGTATCGTTGCCATTGAATTTAACACAGATCATTGGCAAGACATTGATCGAGATAATTCAAAATTATTATTTTGTGATTATCCTAAACTAGGCTAAAACAAACTTATCTTAAATCATTTCAAATCAATAGGTTAATAAAATCCGTATTTTTACGGACTGTTATTTTTGGGTTATAACGATATAATATAACACAGCTAAACTACTCCCGTGCCAATAGAGTGTTAACTTTAACTACTGAAATGCCTGAGAGCAAATAGGTAGTTTGTTGAGGTGTTTAGAAGGAACCATGGAGGGTTCTTCGTTTATTTTATTTCCCCATGAACCATGCTTATCAAATATTCGACATGATCTGGATTAATTTCAGGTGTAATGCCATGACCTAAATTAAATACATGCCCCTTTCCACCCTCTGCGCCTTTTAACACTTTTTGCGTTTCTAATTTAATCACATCATTATTTGCTAATAATACCGCAGGATCAAGATTTCCTTGTAACGCCACTTTTTGTCCCACACGTTTTACGGCAGCAGCCATATCGATTGTCCAATCTAAACTTATTGCATCCACACCTGTATCAGCAATTAACTCTAAATAAGCCCCACAATTTTTTGAAAAAAATACACAAGGAATTCGCTGTCCATTTAATTCGCGAGGAATTGTTTGCAAAATTTGATTCATGTATTGCAATGAAAATTCTTGATAAGAAGCTTGATTTAAAATCCCACCCCAAGTATCAAAAATCATAATACAATTAGCACCGGCTCTAATTTGCATGGTTAAATAATTTGCCGTGACTTCCGCTAACTTTACTAATAATTCGTGTAATACAGTCGGGGATTGATACATGAGTGATTTGATTTTATGAAATGTTTTGCTTGAACCATTTTCTATCATGTAAGTTGCGACAGTCCAAGGACTACCAGCAAAACCAAATAAGGGTAATTTATTTCTTAATTCATGAGAAACTAATTTAATTGCTTTAGCAACATAATTTAATTTTTCCTCTACATCGGGAAGCTCTAATTGCTTTATCATTTTTTGATCGAGTATGGGATGATGAAATTTTGGTCCTTCATTTTCAACAAAATATAATCCCAAGCCCATCGCGTCTGGTATGGTTAAAATATCGGAAAATATAATTGCAGCATCAAGATCAAAACGTTGAATTGGTTGTAATGTGATTTGACAAGCTAATTCAGGATTTTGGCACATCGCCATAAAAGAACCTGCAGTTTTTCGTAGCTCACGATATTCAGGTAAATAACGACCAGCTTGACGCATCAACCAGATGGGCGTTCTTGTAACTTTTTCGCCGAGTAACGCGCGAATGACATTATCATTTTCCATGAATACCTACCTGCTCATTGAATAAATTATCGTATTATATCGAATAATGGATTTAAATAAATGATACAGCTTGGTATGATCCTCATTATTTAATCAAGTCATTAATAATTTCAACATTTCGGAGAATTCAATGATCACACTCTACACATCGTCGACACCTAATGGTTATAAAACCTCAATAATGCTAGAAGAAATTGGTATTCCATATGAAGTTCACCCAATTCATTTAAGCGAGCGAGAACAAAAACAAGATTGGTTTTTACAAATCAATCCTAATGGCCGCATACCTGCAATTATCGATCATGAAAATGATGACTTTGCAGTATTTGAATCTGGGGCGATATTATTTTATCTCGCAGAAAAAACAGGTAAATTGTTACCAAAAGAAACCAAAGCTCGTTCTCAAGTTTTACAATGGCTAATGTTTCAAATGTCAGGTGTGGGTCCGATGCAAGGTCAAGCCAATGTTTTTTATCGTTATGCCAGTGAAACCATTCCATATGCGATTGAACGTTATCAAAAAGAAGCTCGTCGCTTATATGAAGTATTAGATCATCAATTAAGTCAACATGAATATATTGCGGGCGACTATTCTATTGCGGATATTGCTACTTGGCCTTGGGTACGAATTCATGAATGGTCAGGAATTGATGTCAGTGGATTATCAAACTTACAACGATGGCTTGATTTAATCGCGTCAAGAGATGCTGTGCAAAGAGGTATTTGTATACCTGAACCGACTGAATTAAAAAATGATAGTGATGATAAAGCAAGTAAAATTGCAAAAGGTCGCAGTATTGTTGAGTAAATTATTAATCACACTTTAAAATGATATTTTAAAGTGTGATTATTTTTTTGTTTTATAAAGACTTTAATTATTCTTTATTTTTCGCTCCAGGTGTAAAGCTACGTCTCTGCTGTTCTTCTTCTCCGTCTAGATCTTCGCTACTAGAATCTCTTGAAGTAGTAGTACTTGTTGATCCAGATGGTTGTATTACCGCTTGCGGAGTTAAGGCTTCAAGTTCCAATGTGAGTTGGTCATCATCATCTTCATCTTCTTCACCTAGTCCTAAAGGGGCGAGTGTTGCTTCCAAAGCTTGTGCTCCAGGCAGTGTCGTCATCACTCTTCTTAACATTTGATCTTGCTTGTATAATCCAGTAGTGCCTACTGTCGCTCGCCGTCTCTTTTGTTCACTTTCATCTTCTTGAATCGGTCTAACTACAATAACCGATTGAGATTTTTGTTTAAAATGCGCGTTACGGCTACCACTATCTACTTTTCGTAATGATCCTTTTAACAAGGCATGAAAATCTGGTGCTTTATCAATAGCAACATTTCTGAATAACTGATCACATAGAAAAGCTCTAAATGCAAACCTTTGACAAAAATCATGAGATAAGTATTTTAAATACTTTGATTCCAAAGCTTTAAAATTACCTATTGCAACATTAAAAACTCTTGCCAATATTTTTTCAACCCCAACTTCTTTTTTTTGGCTTGCATCAAAACTTGCAAGCTTAACCCTGACACTACCACGTCGAAATCTACCTAATTGTGCTTCATCGGGTATAGTTGCAAAATCTTGTAGAAATTTTCCAATGATTATTTTTTGATAATATTCTTCATATTCCCTAACGATGCCTTCAAGTAAACTAACACAAGTTTCTTCATCATCAACAATTTCTGCAATCGTTAAACCATCAACCTCGGCAATACCGAGTATTTGATCTCGGATCCCGAGTCTTTTCTTAAGCATTGATCGAATTTCATTTTGGCGCATTTTATGAAATTCTGTACCGGCATCATAAATAGCGACTTGTTTACCTTGGTATTGAGCTTTTTCTCCGATTATTGCTGATTTTGCATTACGCACTTGATATTGAACAGTTGCAAACAATAAGCCATCTAAAAACATTCGTTTAACTTTTTCATCGTCAGGATCATGAGTTTGTGAAAATGGTGATTCTCTTAATATTTTATGTAACCAAGGTTTAAATTTATAAACATTATCAACCCCTTTATCAAAACAAGTTTCAATAGCAATTCTTAATATTGATTCAGCTATTTGCCCAAAACCTTCCTCATCATTCCCATAACAATTACCCACCACTACTTCACTAAATTGTTGCATTGGGAATTTTGTTTGGAAAAGCCTATTCCACATTCGATTCAAAATATTACGACAATCCCGTATAGCTGCGTTAAAAAAAAGTTGATTTGCTAGCCACCCGGAGAATTCTCCAGTATTATGCGGGGCTGCTACAGTGAGATTATGTTCTAGATATTCTTGAAAATTAGGTGCAACGACGGCCATTGATTATCTCCTCGATGTATTAGTTTTTTATTAGTGTCTTTCACTATAAAAAACATTGATAACCATAACCTGAATGTTTTTTGACTAAGGTATTTTTTCGGATAAAAACAAATGGCAATTCGTATTATTCTTATTAGTATTTATGATTAAAACTATATAAGTAATTATGAATGTAAAGTTAAAAAATTTGCATAAACATTCAAGAACTTCAATAAAAAATTGTTAAAATAATAAACATTAATTTTACGAATATCATATTGCGCTGTCGTTAAGTTCAGCTTATTTCAGACAAACTAAAATCATATTTCCACATGACGAGATAAACGATAACGGCTAGGATGAAGCTGCATTATCATAAACAAAAAGAGTAAATATCTTACAAAGAAAATCACATTGAATTGAATAATAACATTTCCTGTTTATTTTTTTTATTCAAGACAAGTGATGTTTGGTTAATGTTTGTTACAATTTCTCCGCTTGCTAAAACACTACCTATGTGAACGTTATAATATTGTGAGCCATATTGTAAAATAGCAGTCCAATGTTTATTTTTAAATGCGACATATTTTAAAATATAATGTTTTGGAAGTTCAGAGACTTGTGCTTTAGCAAAATTATCATCTAGATTCCAACTAGGCTTAAGTCCTAATTCATGATATGAATTTTCCATTCGCATTTTAGCTCGTGCAATTTCAGCTTGTTGTTTAACGATTAAATTCTCTAAATGAACTATTTGGTATTGGTTTATTAACGCTAAATAATGTGTTTGCCATTCATTTGTCCCTTGATTTGGTCTTGTAATTGATTGGACAATATTATTCACACCGGATTTTTTTGCCTTTTTTAATGGGAGAACAATATTGTTAGATTCAGCAAGCGCTTTATTTTCATAAAAAAAAGTTTGATATATTTCCCAAACCAATATTAAGAAAGTAATGGCAATTAAGACAAGAATGACTTTTTGTTTTACTGGTGTCATAATGAAGTTCCAATTAGTGATAACTTAATTCTTCCACTCAATAATCCTTGGTTGACACTTAGCTGGCATTGTTCAAGTTTCAAAGGAAAACCTTGTATATTTTCACCAATCATCGCCAACACTGAGGGTGAAATATCTGAAAGCGATAGTGTAATGATCGCACTATTAAAAACTTCATTACCACGAATAGCTTTATAAGACACACAATTACTGGGTAAAATTCTCATCATCTTGTCTAATATTAATGATAAAGAGTTTTCCGTCGGTGGAATATTTTTCTCTAATTTCCTTTTTTGAAGATTCAATGGCACATTAACCACCGCCCCTGTTGGCGCAATTTGTAATAATAAATTATGCTTATCAACCCAATCTTTTAACTGACTGGGTAAGCCACCTAATGAATTAACTTTAACCGATAATAAATTATTTGTCAGTGTCATATTTTCTGCTACCCAACCTGGTATAAAATAAAATATTTTTATTGAATCTGCCATTGTCTTAATTTGGATACCAGGATCGGGGGTATTTGACAAAGACTGATATATTTTTTGTGGCTGCTGTAAGGATGTTAATAGTTTATTAGAAGATGAACTTTGACTATTATAAAGCCAAGAGTACCCAATTAATAACATTAAAACCCCAAACGTAATAAACGCAAATTTATGTGACTGACGCCAAATATTCTGATTCAACATTGCTTCTTCTAGAAAGAGTAATTGAAATGAATCATCAACAGGTAGGTTTTCAAAAAGCGATTCATCTAATAAAGTAAATTTCTTCACTCTCGACTGTTCAAAAACAAATTTTCCATCTTGTGGAATATCTGAGAGCGGCACATCTCCATAAATAAAAATTTGATAATAATTATAACTTGATGAGATAGACATAAATTCTTCATGAAGTTGTCTTAAAGGTATACATGCATCAACACAAATTTTACTACCTCGCACGATAACAAGAATCGCTTCATGATGGTCATCTAATACTTCACAATAAATCATATCTTGTGGTCTGTTAAAATAACGCCAAACTGTTTCGCCTAATAATATGCCCGGCTCTTTTGAAAAGACAGCCTGTACTTGACCATCATTTTGACGATAAAGTCGCACAAAATCACCATGATTGAGTGCAAGCAATTTGATTTCTTTTTTTAGAAGTGCCGCTTTTTTATAGCTCAGTAATTCTCGGTAAGGTTGAATAATATACTCTACGCCATCCTGGCGAAATAACTTAGGCATGAGAGTTATTCCTTGTTGTGTCTGGTGTTAATAATACAATTGCATTTGGATATTTTCGTTTTAAACGTTTAAATTTTTTGTAGGATAATCTTGATAATTGAATAACGGGAAAAGATTGATTAAGCTGCCTAAGATAATTTGCTATGGCGTGAATATTTTCAGGATGATCTATCACTGTTACTGAAGATATTGATTTAGATATCACCAGTTTCCCATTTTTTGACATTAATACTTTGAGGGTATTATGGATATCGTTCCATAACGGTGCTTCAATTTGTTTTACTTCTTTAATTTGATCTCTTGGTTGCGATATTGATGATTTAATTGCGACTTTAAATGTTCGATTTATCATATCTGTCCAAATCATTTCCTTATTTTGAAGAACATAAGCATAACCTGTTTGCATTCTTAATTTCGCTAAAGCACCACTAATTGGTCCGTGATACTGCATCGTAATCGGCAAATGAGTATCAAGATTTTTTTTAAATAAAATATTTACGCCAGTATCATTCATCATATTATTGACTAGCAATTTAAACGGGACATGCACGGCGTTCAAAATAATTTTCTTTTTAATCCATTTGGGCGCATGGTTTAACGGAATTGGTGTAAGGTTAACAAATAAACCTTTTTTATTGATAACAACAGATTGGCTATCATCGTGATTTTTATTATGACTATATATTCTAATTTCATAAATTAATAGTAATGTCACGATCAACACAATTTTCAAAGTAAGTCTCATTGTTATAACTTCCTTGTTCTAATAACGACAACATGGTTTTTATTATAAAATACAGCTTGAAGTGGATAATGTGATAATAATTTTTTTAGAATGTCTTGTATATTAGAAGCCATTATTATCTCGTGACCGATAAATCGATAATCAACTGGCGCCTGCCAAACTAACTCACCCCAAGGGGATTGGTGCAAAATATTAACAATATTATCATGTAATGAACCTTGTTTTATTTCATATTTTAAAAGTGACTTCTTAACTATTAATTTAGCCACCCGTTTTGATATTACTTTGTTAGATTGAAATCCATTTTCATGTAGAAAAGTTATCAACGTTACTGGCTGTGAATAGATTAATGGCATATTCCTAACAATTATCGTTTCTGAAAAACCATAGCAATAAATCATAATTAACATGATAAATATTATTTTGCGCACGAATTATTTCCCCCGAATTCCCCTATGCGTTCAATGACCACCCAACTTTACTGTAAACGTGACATCACCTTTACCTTTACTACACGTGGCGGCTTCGTTTTGAAATTTATTTTTTAAATTTTCACAAACTTTTGCTGGCACCTTTTCCATACTAACAATAAACGAATCGCTTTTTGATGTAACGGATAAACTTCCTCCCCAAGGATCAAGTGGTGTGTTAGCATTGGCACAATGGTGATCAGGCAATGAACCTTGTTTACACAACACTTCTGCAGATAGTCCAGTATAATCTAAATGATCCGCTCTATAATTTTCTGCTCCCGCAACAACCGCCTGGGTTAATGTCAAACCTTTATTGGTGTTTTCTGAACGATGCGCGTATAAATAAAAGCGCGTTGTCATAACTAAAATAACAATCACTATCGTGAGAGCGAGTATCAATTCTAATAAACTAATACCCCTATGATATTTACGCATTTACTTCTCCAATCAATTATTGATGACAAATGAAATAATTTAATTGAGAAAAAATTGCAATCATAAACAGGGCTAATAAAATACAAATTACCATGCTTATAATTTGAAAAATTTTACTCATGCTGTTTATTTTTTTTTCTATTTTTTCTCTAGTAAAACGAGCTTGTTTTAATAATGTTTGATCATTACTATTTTCACGCTTAAGAACACGTAATCTTAAAATATCGACTTTATTAATAAGACCCGTATCGATAATATCAACGATATTATTTTTACCACCGCCTAATCGATATTCCATCATTAAGATATGTGAAGCTAAGTATGAATTTGCGTCATGTTGCATTATTTTTAAAGCCTGTTTTAATGCCATGCCATTGGCGATAAAAAATCCAAGAATTTCCATGAAACGCAGCGCAGTGTGCTGGCGATAAAAAGAAAGGAGAGGTAATTTATCAATTATTTTACGGCCCTCACCAATATAGTCCGTTAACATTTTATAAATCGTTATTAAAATGAGTATAGTCAAGATAGGAAAAACCCACCACCAATGTTGAAAAAAACCAACAAATTTTTTAATATTTTGTTGGTTAATAAACCAATATGATTGGAAATTCCCCGTATAAATTACGTGTATTATAGATTTTTTAAAAAAAACTAGTATCCAAATTTCAGTACAAAAAATTATACCAGGGTAAATTAAGCCATTAATAACGGTAAAAAAATAACGGTAAGTTTTCTTTAAATTATCATGTGCGTTTTTTAAGCATTCCACTAAACAACCGTTTTGTTCGCCTAAGCGAACTAATTCAACGAGGTATCTTGGAAACCAGTTACGCATACCATCGGCGAGTAGACCTCCTCGTTGTATTTTTAAATACAGAGAATATGCTACTTCTTTATTTAATCCCTTATTTATAACACTTAAAGTTTCTAATGCTAGATGAAGAACGACGCCTTCATCCAATAAGCCAATTAAATCAGCAAGAAATTTTCTTTGAGCATGTTGATTAAAACACCATTGCTTAATTTTTTTTGGATGACAAGAAAAATGATATTTTATATTTTGAGCTAAAGGCATGTCACCACGCCTTTGATCGAAGTTAAGATAGAAATAACTTTGGACGTTACCAATCTAATACAAATAAAAGTAATATGAGTCCAGTTTTCAATAGACATGCTTATGTTTCCCTAACTTTTAAATATCCGTCATTATAAGCACATTTGACTTCTTTTTTGAAACAGATTTAGCATTCAAAATGCGCACAATGCGGCTTGTTATTAGTGAATCATTTTACTCATATCCATTTAGGAAACAATAGTTGACTTAGCCAGAAAGCATTTCCGGGTCATAAAAGTTGAAATGTAGAAAGATTATAGGGCTTTCAGACATTGTTATATTTTTGGTTTATTTGCCACTATTAATATCCGCAAAAATAAGGGTAGAAAATTTTATAATTTTGTAATGTAAATAACTTGTTACAGTTTTTTTTAATTTGACATTAAACATTTACTTCCTCTTTTTATGATGAAATTACTAGAAAATTAAATGAGATAGAAATTAGGACAACATGAAAAACAATAGCATACAAGATAGCAGGGGAAAACATTATCATGTATAGCCAAAGATCCACTCAACGGCAACTTCATCATCACACCTTTCCTATTATTATTCCTACAAGAAAACCAGGAGAACCGTTATTTATTAACTATAGGCCTAATTGTCGAAAGTTCTTTCAAACTGAAAAAGATAGAGACCTTGCTGAGTTTGCTGTAGGGAACTTAATAATTGAAATTATGAATGGAATATATACCTCGAGACAAAAAACAGATATTCGACTTGAAATGATATCTAACAAAGATAAAACAACTATTATTAAAATCCAAATTACTATTGGAAATTTACAGTTAATCTATTTACGACAAATCAAAATTGATCAGCAAAATGGAATAGCATACTCTTCTGCCATTAATAGATTTTGTATAAGAGGACCTGAAGATGATATTAGTGCATTCCTTGAAAGTCTACGCACCAAAGATGGTTGCTTGGTTACCTTTGACGGTAAAAAACCTATTAAACAAACTCGGCATTTCCACTTCAATCAATTTTTTACAGAACAGCAATGCAATTCCAGACCAAATTTTCTTGGTACTTTTACAGAAAATCAAATACAAAAAAATCAAGATATGTTTGCTCTAAAAAAGAAAGAGAAAAAAACAAAAATTAACATAATTATAGATAAGTTGGATTCTAATTATAGTGAAATACTACAAATATTGATTGATTATCTCCAACAACTAGAAGTAGAAATGCAAATAGTTATCAATAAAAAAACTTATCACGGCGCACAACCAGATCTTGGTAGTCGATTTTCTTGGTATCACGATTTCCGCAAGACACAATTTGAGAGACAATATGAGGTAAAAAAACATAAAAAAGAATCCATTCACAAATTACTTCAAGTTATGCAAAACGCTGAAGAAACGAAAGACCCATTTACTAAATTATATAATAATTGGTATGAAAGCATTTCAGAAGCAGAAGATTTCCATAGTGGAACAGGTTTTTTTACAAGTTGCCGTGCTGATACATGTGCGAGGAGAGTTAAATCACTAAGTCAAAAAACTGATTCATTAGTAGAACAATTTCATATTCGAAAATAAACTATATTATTATCTCATATTATACAACAATGCCACTGAATGTGCTTATTTAAGGACTGGTTATTTCACCTATTTAAAGATAGGTTATTTTAATAAAATAATAAGTAAGCGGTTTAACAATTTAGCCCGAGATAAACCTATCTACTATGATGATCCTAAATTTCAACGAGATCACAACTTGAAAATACAACATGTGCCAGTAACCTACTCTAGACAAGATAAAGGACAACACATTTACGGCATTGCAGAAGAAAGAGCTCACATCTCACAAGAAGAGTGTATTTTACAACAATTACCTCATCCTATTTCTCGAATTTGAAAATAATAACTTGTCAGACAAACTATTTTTCTATTGCTTTATGAACACTAGCAAAAGATCTAACCCAAGGTTGTTGTTGACGTAATTGTTTGGGTAATTTGTTTCGCGCAATTCGCGCAGCATCGACTGATTTATAACGACCATAAACTATTACGTACCAATCTTTATTTTGATGTTTAGTTTTAAAATATTTAGCTTGATGTCCGAGTTGCATGCGCTTTATAAATTGATTAATTTCTTTTTTATGACTGACACCAATTAATTGTAATGTATATTCTGTTTTAGGCACTTTTAATAGATAACGTTCATCACGATTAAATCGAGTCAATTGTTTCGCTATATGATGATGCAATTGTTCATGAGCAAATTTATGTGACTCGATTAATTTTGGTTGCTCTCTTTTAGCAACTTTAACAATTTTCGTAATAGGTTTACGTTTTACAATTACTTCATGAATATTTGTTTCGGTTTGTACTGGTTTTAGTTTTACAACTTTCAGCGTTTGTTGTGGTTTAGCCTGTACTGGTGCATTTTCTTCAGCTAATTGGCCACTTGAAGCATATCTATCGAGTTCACTAGAAGATTGATCTAGTTTTGCTTCAGTTAATTGAGTTGGATGATTTGCAGGTACTAAAGTTTGTGTGTTGTTAGTATCTTGCAACGTCTTTTGATCATTTGCACTCGCTAATGTTGAAGTAGCGCTTGTTGGTGTCACTTGTGGTTGTGTTGCAACCTCGCCTTGTGCGGCATTAATATTAGTCGAACTGTTAAAATCTTGACTAGTCATATCGCCCAGTTTTTCACTTTTATTTGCATTTTGAGCCACGGCGACTTGAGCATTTTTATTATTTTGTTGTTCTGGGATAGCAAGTTGTTGATGAGAGTTGAGATTGAAATTACGTTGTGTATTCCAAATATAAAAACCAGCAAATAAAATTACAAGTAAAACTATACTCCCTACTATTTTAGATTGATGACTTTGCCAAAATGATCCATTCTCTTCGTAATGATCATCAAGAAATGCATCAGTTAAAACTTTTTTAGCAACGTTATTAATTCTACCTGGTAAACCACCAGACCATTGATGAATATGTTGAATTTCTTCTTTATTAATTGGCAGTTCACCACGAAGACCAGCTTGATGTAAACGATGTTTAATATATTCTGTTGTTTCAATTAACTCAAATGGCAATAAGCGAATTGTTTTAATCATGTTTTTGTCGACATATGCTTGAGACAACATTTTAAAACGTTCTTCTTGACTTGTTTCCATCGCCAAAATAATTGATAACGGTGCTTGTTGTTCCCAGCGTTGTGCTTGTGAATATAAAATCGCTTGCATTAATTGACTATTTAAATGGTGCGCATCATCAATAATCAATAAAAATCGTTCGCCACTTTGTATAATGGCATTGAGTAAAACATTTATTTGAGTTCGCACACTTGTTGCTGCTGTTAATTCATCTCCAACCGCTAATCCAAAGCAGTGATGCGTTGTTTGAATTAATTCTTCAATGGTTAAAGTTTCGTTACCATTTAATCGGCAAATCGGTAAACTATCGTCTAACTGCTCTATAAACATTTCCATCAACGTCGTTTTACCGCATCCAATGTCACCATAGATAACCAATAACTCATAGCTATGGCGCACTAAAATTTGCATTAAATCAATATGTTCAGACCATTCTGCTGGGGAATAAGACATTTCGTGTTGAGTATAATCTGTGAAGGGATCGGATATTAAACCGTAATACTCCCACCAAAGATTACCATTAACTGATTGATTCCCATTTAACGTTTCCGTAGTCATGAATGCCTCCAGCATAAATAGAGGGAAAATAATTGTCCATTATAATTTTTTCACTGCTCATGTACAAGATCGCAGACTTGTAGAAGTTCAGTTTTTGTAATATTAGCGTTTATAACAGCTTTGCCAATTTTCTCCAAAATAATAAATCTTATTTTATTTTGCAAAACCTTCTTGTCCATAATCATTGATGATATTAATGCTTCACTGGTAATTGCTTTAGGTAAGGAAACGGGTAAATTAAATGCTGCTATAATAGATTTTATTTCGTTAACTTCGTGTTGGGTTAGAAGGCTAAGCATTTTTGATAATTCTGCAGCCATCACAAGTCCAATAGCTACCGCTTCGCCATGTAAATAAGTTTTATATTGTGTCACTTGCTCAATACCATGAGCGAAAGTATGACCTAAATTTAATAGCACACGGATATTTTTTTCTTTTTCATCTGCCATCACGATATCTGCCTTAATTTCGACACTCTTTGCAATCATTTTAGCGATGACATTGAACTCTCTATTTTTTATGGCCTCAGCTTTTTCATTTAACCAAGTAAAGAAAGTATTATCTGCAAGTAAGGCTGCTTTAATAATCTCTGCTAAACCAGAATTAAACTCTCGTGCAGGTAATGTGTTTAATGTTATTAAGTCAATTATTACTGCTTGAGGTTGATAAAAGGCTCCAATTAAGTTTTTTGTATCTGCAAAATTAATTGCGGTTTTTCCTCCGACTGAAGCATCCACCGCGGCAAGTAATGTTGTTGGGATTTGTATAAAGTCAACACCACGTTGGTAACAACTCGCAGCGAATCCAGTCATATCACCAATCACACCACCACCCAGCGCAATTAAACATGTATCACGATGATGTTTTTTATTATGAAGACTATAAAAAATTTGATTTAACGATTCACCATTTTTAAACTCTTCACCATCAGGCAAGATAATTTCATCACATTGTAAGTCATTAAAATTTATCTTGATTTTTTTTAGATAAAATTTTGCAACTGTTTCATTACTAACAATTAAGACTTGTTGACCTCTAATAAATTTAGTCACGCAACTTTTATCAGAAATAATATTTTCACCAATGTGGATTGGATATGTCGTGTTTGGTAAGGATAAATTTAACAATTCTAAATGACGAATATTCACTAACTTTGACTTTCGTTGAGATATTTTATTACTTCTTGTGAAACTGAACGAACATTTCTATCGTCCGTCGGAAAAGTGAGATCTGCAATTTCAGCATAGAGTGGTTCACGTTCCAAACGTAATTTGGCTAACACTTCTTCTCGATCACCATCATGTATTAATGGTCTTTTTCGATCATGCTCAACTCGTTCCATTTGTTGATCAATAGTCGCGGAAAGATAAATGACTAAACCTCGCGCGGCAAGATTTCGCCTATTCTCTGCTTCTAAAACTGCACCGCCACCAGTTGCTAAGACAATTCCACGCATTTTAGTTAATTCATCGATAATTTGAATTTCACGTTGACGAAAACCAGCTTCACCTTCTACATCAAAAATCCAAGGGATGTCTACCCCTGTTCGCTCTTCAATTACTTGATCACTATCATAAAACTGAACTTTCAATTCACGAGCTAATAATGTCCCAATTGTAGTCTTACCCGCCCCCATCGGACCAATTAAGAAAATATTTTGCTTATTTAGCATCTTCACCTCAATACCATTATTTCTTTTTTATTTCACAAATAACGCTCGTTCCAATAAGTTTGAATAGCTCAGAGCAATAGTAAAAACGCTTTCAAGTAATAGCGAAAACGTTACAACTTTAAAATAAATTCCCAAAAGGGAAAACTGATTTTAAAAATCTTGTCTTAAAATCAGCCTGCTATTATAAAACGTGTTAACAGCGAACAAAAGTAAAATGTCCTGTTTAAATATATTGTAAGACACTTGTCACGTCAATATAACAAACAATGCTACCGACTACTCAGGTGCGGCAAGCTGTTGTTTAATAATTTTTGGCGTAATAAATATCATTAACTCACGACGATCATTCTGACTAGTTGTCCGTCTAAATAGACGACCCACGATTGGTAAGCTACCTAAAAATGGGACACGTAAGACAGAATTTCTTTTTTCTTGTTCGTAAATTCCCCCTAATACTATTGTTTCACCACTATCAACTAACACTTGAGTTTGCACTTCGCGAGTATTAATAGAGGGTGTACCTAATACTTCTTCACCTGCTGTATCTTGGTTTACTTGCAAGGTTAAGATGATACGATTATCAGGAGTAATCTGTGGTGTCACTTGCAAACTTAATACAGCCTTCTTAAATGCAACAGTTGTTGCACCGCTTGATGTCGCTTGCTGATATGGAATTTCCACACCTTGTTCGATCAAGGCTTGTTGCTGATTAGAGGTAATCACTGTAGGACTTGAAATAATTTCAACACCACCTTCAGTCTCTAAGGCTGATAATTCTAAATCAAGTAATGTACCACTACCTAATCTTGCCAATGCAACACCTATAGAAGCTGCGCCATTTGAAGTTCCCACACCTGTTGCTGGTAAATTAACACCCAATCGTTGATTGATTGGTACTTGTTCTACTGGTACAGCATTCACTCCAGTTTGGCTTAATTCGTTAGAGCCAGTTAAAGTACCTGTTACCCTACCTCGTGTTAAACCAAAGTCAACACCAATATCAGAATTAAATGTTTTTTCAACATTAACAATTCGAGATTTGATGATAACTTGTTTAACAGGAACATCTAATTGTTTAATAAACGCTTTGACTTCTGCCAATTTCGTTGCTGTATCTTGAACCCATAAAGTATTGGTTCGTTCATCAACACTCACCGTTCCACGATCAGACAAAATCGAACTACTTTCGCCAGTGAGTAAGGCCGCTACTTCAGCTGCATTTGCATAATTGACTTGAATCAATTCGCTCTGAATTGGCGCAAGATCAGCAACTTGTTGATCGGCTTCTAACTCTTGACGCTCACGCGCAGCGATTTCTTCTTGAGGCGCAATCAATATAACATTTCCTACACGACGTTCTGCTAAACCTTGTGTTTTTAAAACTATATCTAAAGCTTGATCCCAAGGCACATCTTTTAGCCGTAAAGTGATATTCCCTGAAACAGAATCACTGACCACAACATTTAAACCAGTGAATTCTGCCAGTAATTGCAGCACCGAACGCACACGTATATCTTGGAAATTAAGAGAAATTCGTTCACCAGAATAAAGCTTGCTCTTCTTAGCCAACGATTTTTTCTCGTTTTCCGTTAACGGTCTAATATTTATTATAAAAGTATTACCCATTTGATAGACTAGATGTTGGTATAGTCCTTTTGCGTTAACTGTAATTCGGGTACTTCTACCATAAGGTTGCAATTGGATATATTGCACGGGCGTATCAAAATCTCGAACATCTAAACGTCTTTGTAAACGTCTTGGTACTGATGTTTTCATAAAGTCAGCGACTACAACTTGACCTTTTTCTTCAACGTTAACGTTAACATTTGGACTAGATGTTTTTATAACAATTTTTCCGCCGCCTTTTTCATTGCGACGGAAATCAATACCGTCAATTTGATAGGGTTGTAGTACTGGCGGACGTCGCCCCTGATAACGAATACCTTTCGCTGTATTTTCTGTAATAACACCATTTATCGCTATGATGACTTGATTTTTATGTCCGGCAGGTTGTGAAATTCTAAAATCTTTTTTGGTAATCATTTGTTTTAAGTTGATAACCAAACGGGTTCTATTTTGGGCCTGAACTGCAAGTAAATTATTTGCAAGTCCAAGATCAATTAATTCATCTGCGCTTTTAAGTTTGTTTGTAACATTTGGAAAATCCACGACGATACTAGGTTGTGGTGTTTGGATAACAAAACTAGAAGGTAATGTAACCGTTCCATCGAAATCCAAAGTAATCTTCACCACATCATTAGACTTTGCGCTAAACGTTGTTTTAATTAATGACACAGCATAAGCAAACTGTGTAAAAACAACAAGTCCAACGATTATCAAAGAAGATAAAAATAACCGACCCCAAATATCATTAAGCTTACATTGTAAATCTCGCATACACCCTCTACCACTATTGGTTAGATTGTTATAATCTAACTACCCACCATTAAAACAATATTAATCTTTAGCTTTTAAATCAAGCACAGACGTGCGATGAACCCACCCACCTTGGCCATCAGGCACAGTCTCAATAATCTCCATACTCTCTTTCGTAATTTTTTTCACTCTACCATAATTTTTTCCCATAAAATTGCCCACTCGAACTCGATATACACCACCGTTTGGTGCGGCTATCAACGCCCAAATATTTTTTCCACGCCCTAAGGTCCCTACCATAGTTAAAGAATCTAAGGCAAATTGTTCTAGTTCTTCTTTAGGTCTACTGACATCAGGAGTTAAAGAATTTTCCACCGATGAAACTTTCGACTCAGGTTTAAATGGGCTTCTATTATCATTTTTGGAATACTTGTGCGGAATGAAAGGTTCAATTTCTGGTAGTTCTTCAATTTTAGTCCCAGGCCGGGCTAAGATTTTATTCACTTTTGTTTGTAAATCTTTATGTCCACCACCACATGCCGCTAATGATAATGCACAAAGCAAAACTAAAATAAATTGTAGAGTGTGTCCCTTAATTACTTTCACTCTTCTTCCTCATCTTTATAACGATAGGTTTTTGCAATCATCGTCATTTGCAATTCATCCTTTGCCACATCATCATCATTACTTGCTGAGGGTTTTGAACCCTTGACGAGTATAGCAAAATCATGCACCGTAACGATACGATCCAGTGATGAAATTTTACTAACAAATTCACCAAATTGATGATAATCACCAGAAACAACAATTTCTATTGGCAATTCAGCATAGAAACTTAATTCATTTTCAGGAAGAGGTTTAAAAATATTAACTTTTAGACCACTGGTGACACCCGCTGAAGAAATATCTTCGAGCAAACCTGGTACTTCTGTTTTATCAGGTAACTTTCTTAATAGCGTACCAAAAGTACGTTCAATTTCTTCAATCTGTTTGCGATACGCATCCAGATTTGCTGCCTTTCTTTGTTTGGTATCTAACTCAGACATCAAATCTCTTTCTTTTCTTTGTTCTTTTTGCAATTTTTCAATTTGAGGCATATTAAGAAAATAAAATCCGCCACCAAGAATTGCGACACACACAACAATAATAATAACCAAGCGAATGACAAACGGCCAATCACCGATCTGATCAAATTCTAATTCACCTAATTCAATTGCCACGTTAGAATTCTTCCTCTTCCTTAGCTACTGTTGAAACTACTTTCTGGAACATCTCTAATTTAAAATTACTCGTTCTTACCCCATCTTTCGTTGTTGTATTAATTTGCATTAAAATAGGATGTGTTAACCATTTGGAATCACTAATGGACCTCATCATTTTAGAGATACCTTGATTAGAATCTGAAATGCCATTCAAAACAAACTTCGGACCAATTTTTTGAATATCAGTAATGTGGATCCCGCCTGGTATCACCTGTACTAATTCATCAAAAATATGAACGATCATATTACGATCAGCTTGCAATTGTTGGATAACATTCATCCGGTTCAGTAGCTGGGCTTTTTTAGATTTTAATTCTTTTATTTCTGCAATCTGATCATTTAATTTAGAAATTTCAGAATCGATATAAGAATTACGTGATTGCTGATTTGAAACTAAATGCTCAACAAATAAATAAATCGGTAATAATAATACTGCAGCAATTGCAGCAGAAACACCTAAGGCAATTAAAAATTGCCTTAAACGTTCAGCTCGTTCAATCTCACGCCAAGGTAATAAATTAATTCTCGTCATTTATCAAAGCTCCGTAAAGCCAAGCCACAACTAATTAATAATGATGGGGCATCGACAGATAATATATCAGCATTAATTCGAGGATTCACTTTCATATGTTGGAACGGATTAGCCACAGAAACATTTATACCAGTACGTGCTGCAACTAATTCAACTAATCCAGGTAACGAAGCAGTTCCACCTGCCAAAATAATATGATCAATCGTACTATCATCAGAAGCTGAAAAATAAAATTGCATAGCGTTTGATACTTGAGTTGCGACTGATTCTTTAAAAGGTTCTAAACAATCCATTGCATATTCTTCAGGTAAACCACCTTCACGTTTTGCATATTCTGCTTGATCATAATCTAAATCAAAACGACCTCTAATATTATCAGTTAATTGTTTACCACCAAATGCTTCTTCACGAGTGTAAATTAATTGCAAATTTTCAAATACCGAAAGTGAACTTACTGTACCACCGATATTCATGAGAGCTATCATTTGATCCTCTCCACCATCAGGTAAATCTTTAGCAATTAATGGTAAAATTCTTTCAAGCGCATAAGATTCAACGTCGACAACTTTTATTTTTAGTCCGGCTTCTTCTACAGCATCAACACGTTGTTCCATTTGTTCAGTTCGCGAAGCAGCTAACAACACATCAATTTTAGTTTCATCTTTTTCATTAGGACCTAAAACTTCAAAATCAAGACTAACTTCTTCAAGTGGGTATGGAATGTAGCGATTTGCGTCAAGTTGAATTTGAGATTCCAATTCAGTATCTTTTAATACTGCATCCATCTGAATAATTTTGGTGATCACTAATGAACTGGGCATTGCTAATGCAGCAGCATTGCTATTTAGTTTAACGCGTTCTAGCGCAGTAATAACAGCTTCAGTTAAACCTGCAACATCTTTAATTTCTTTTTCGACAATAGCGTCTTCGGGTAATGGCACAATAGTATAAGAATCTAGGGAATATTCATCGTTACTTCCTGCACTCAATTCAAGAAGTTTTATCGAACTTGAGCCTATATCCAGGCCCGCCAGTGTTGCAGATTTTTTTCGTAGCGCAAGCACACCAAAGTCCCTTTTTTATGAAAAGATAAGTATATGATAAATATGCTAAAACAACAATCACTTCAGATAAGGAAAACTGAAATAAAAAGGAAAAATTTTTTCCATTGTTTTAGACGCTATTGTATGTCAACATTCCCCATCTTTTAGCGTGAAAATGGAATTTCAACATACTTTAACATGTACAAGTTTATTATTTTTTATATTTTAATGCTAAAGATTAAACCCTATCCTAAACTTTGTATTAAACTTGGAGAGAAACAACACGTTTGTGTAGTCTTGATACACTATACATGACCCTAACTTGGACAAACATAGAAGACCATGAAATACATACAACGCCTTTTTGTTAATCTTTTTCGTATGGTCCTGGTATTTTTGATTCTAGGCACTATCATCGCTTGCTATGGTTTTTTCTATATTAAATACAAATTACCAAATGTTGACGTATTAAATGATATTCAACTACAAGTCCCAATGAAGATTTATACTTCCGATGGAAAATTAATTGGCGAGTTCGGTGAAAAAAGACGGATCCCTGTAAAATTAGATCAAGTTCCCATCCTCCTGCAAGAAGCCGTTTTAGCGACAGAAGACCAGCGTTTTTATGAACATGCAGGCGTTGATTTTATCGGCTTAATGCGTGCGGTCAAACAACTCGTGATGACAGGTAAAAAAGAACAAGGCGCGTCAACTATCACAATGCAAGTCGCTAGAAACTTTTTTCTATCCCGAAAAAAAACTTATACCAGAAAAATAAATGAAATTTTATTAGCACTTATGATTGATCATCAATTTAGTAAAAAGAAAATTTTAGAACTTTATCTAAATAAAATATATTTGGGTAATCGTGCCTATGGTGTCGCCGCGGCTGCAAAAGTTTATTACGATAAAGATTTAGATCAACTAACTCTACCGCAAATTGCAATGATTGCAGGATTAGCCCAAGCACCGAGTTTAAATAATCCAATATCTAATCCTGAAACAGCACTAAAACGTCGTAATCATGTATTAAGCCGCATGCTTGATCATCATTACATTGATAAAGCCACATACGAAAATGCAATTGCAGCGCCGATAACAGCATCCTATCACGGAACAAAAATTGAAGCAGAAGCACCGTATATCGCGGAAATGGTTAGACAAGCGATGTTTGATAAATACGGAGAAAAAGCTTACACCGAAGGATTTAAAGTTTACACAACAATAAACAGCCAAATTCAAGATATGGCAAGAGGCGCCTTACAAACTGGTTTATTAGCTTATGATCGACGTCACCGTGGAAGTTTCTTTGTTCCTAAAACAAATTATGGAAAACCCACACCAAACAATATTAAATATTGGTCACGTCACTTACAAAATATACCTAGCATTGGTCAATTTAAACCTGCTGTTATATTAAGTTCAGAAAACAATTCTTCTAAAGCGTTATTAGCAGGTGGTGATATTGTCGATGTGACCTGGAAGGGTGTTAATACTAGCAGCAAAATTTTACAAAAAATATTTAAGCCAGGAAATTTTGTTCGTATTATGGAAGATAAAAATGGAAGCTGGCGATTAGTCAAGTTACCCGAAGTTGAAGGCGCACTTGTTTCAATCAATCCTCAGAATGGTGCAATAATCGCGATTGTTGGTGGTTTTGACTATAACAAAAGTAAATTTAATCGAGCAACACAAGGTGAATTACAACCTGGTTCGAATTGTAAACCTTTTATTTAGTCTGCTGCATTAGCGCAGGGATTTACTTTGGCAAGCATAATTAACGATGCACCT
>CAYGUK010000010.1:0-56319 GCA_964352985.1 uncultured Legionellales bacterium | reverse complement strand
CCAGACCATCTTGCTTGTTGCGATTTAGCAAACTTAATGAATTTGGTTTGTGCTTCTTTATTAAACTCGATCTTTATATTATTTATTTTATTGAATTGCTGTAATTCATATTCAATATTCGGTTCTATGTCTTCTTTACGTTCTTTGAGCATAGGTAAATGATAATGCCAAAGATTAATTCGTGTTAAGAGATCTTCACGAAATAAACCTTGCTGAATTTTCTCTCTTAAATTTTGATTAGTTCCTGCAATTAATTGAAAATCACTTTTAAAAGTTTTATCGCTACCTACTGGATAAAAACATTTATTTTCGATGGCATGTAATAACATCGTTTGTTCATCTAATCCGAGCTCGCCGATTTCATCTAAAAATAATAATCCAAGATCGGCTTTTAATAGAAATCCTTTACGTTGATTAATCGCACCGGTGAAGGCGCCTTTTACATGACCAAATAATGTTGACATGGCGCTGTCACCTTTTAAGGTGGCACAGTTGACGGCAACGAATTCACCGTTAATTAAATCACGTTGCACTTTTAATTGATAAATACGATTGGCTAACTGAGATTTTCCAACACCTGTGGAACCCGTGAGTAATATTGGGGCTTTGGAGCGAATAGCCACTGTTTCGATTTCTGAAATTAATTGATTGAAAGCTTTATTTTTTGTGGCGATACCATTTTTTAAAAAATCTTGGCCTTGTAGTTGTTCTTGCTGAAAGCGAGAAGCAATTTGATCATATTTAGCTAGATTTAAGTCGATAATAGAATAAATACCATTAGCATGCTGTTGATTTTTTTGCGGCGAGGTTTGTATTAGTTGACCTTTAAAATAATGTGATTCAGTTAATAAATACATGCAAATTTGTGCGACATGTGTGCCTGTTGTGATATGAAGTAAATATTGATCTTGTTCATTAAAATTTTGTGATTGAAAATAATCATAAAGTTGGGCGTAAACTTCTTCAAAATCCCAGGGATTTTTTATCGATAATTGAATTAAATTGACTTGAGTATCTGGGGACACTGCGTGAATATCGTGACAAATTAATTTTGCTAATGCCTCATAAGCAGTGTCGTACCAAAGATTGAATTCATCGATAATTAAATCTTGTTGCGCGCAAAGTGCAATGCTTGGACGCCATTTTTCAAAGCGTTCTCTTTTCCGAGTATAAAAATCTAGCGTGGTACCAAGAAAGCCATAGGCGATTGTTTTCATATTTATCCAATTTTATAAAATCTATCTAATATTATATATTATAATTAACGTTATCACGAAAAGGAATTGGTGAAAGTGATTTAATATTGCAATTAATCAGTGAGTTAAAAAAATATCACGCATTTGGCATCATGCCTGCAATAGGATAGGGTAGAAAATGATAGAGGCAAAAATATGAAAAACTATTTAACTATTTCTAACAGTGAACAAGCTGTGCCTATTAAGGCGTGGATTAAAGATGTGCCATTTGATAATAATTCAAAAATTCAAGTTGAACAAATTGCACAGTTAGATTTTATTTATAAACATATTGCGATCATGCCTGATGCTCATATGGGTATTGGGGCGACAATTGGATCTGTTATTCCAAGTGTTCGTGCAGTTATTCCCGCAGCTGTTGGTGTTGATTTAGGCTGCGGGATGGTGGCTATGAAAACTTCTCTGGATGCGAAATTGTTACCAGATAAGCTTAGTGCAATCCGTTCGAGTTTTGAGCGTAGTATTCCACACGGTCGTTCAAAACATTCTGGTAAAAATGATCGTGGTGCTTGGTATGATGTTCCTGAAAAAGTAGCTGCTACTTGGCAAACACTATTGCCAGAATTTAAGTTAATTTGTGAGAAGCATCCTGCAATTAAACAATCAAATAATTTACATCATCTTGGAACGTTAGGGACTGGAAATCATTTTGTTGAACTTTGTTTAGATGAAACAAATAACGTTTGGATCATGTTGCATTCTGGTTCACGTGGTGTGGGAAATAGAATTGGAAATTATTTTATTTCAAAAGCGAAAAAAGAAATGGATGATCTTGGTATTAAAACACCCAATAAAGATCTCGCTTATCTTCGTGAAGAAAGTCCACACTTTAAAGATTATGTGCAAGCAGTCGATTGGGCTCAGCGTTTTGCTTACTGTAATCGTGAAATTATGTTAGAGAACGCCATTATCGCGTTAAAGAAAACACTGGCAATTCCTTTTACTTGTGAGGAATTAGTGGTGAATTGTCATCATAATTATATCGCCCGTGAATTCCATTTCGGTGAAGAAGTTTATGTGACACGTAAAGGCGCGGTAAATGCTGAAAAAGGTAGATTAGGCATTATTCCGGGTAGCATGGGTGCTAAATCATTTATCGTTCGGGGATTGGGAAATACTGACAGTTTTAATAGTTGTTCTCATGGCGCAGGTCGTGTGATGTCTCGCACTGAAGCCAAAAAAACATTTAGTGTAGAAGATCAAATTAAAGCAACAGAAGGTGTTGAATGTCGCAAAGATAAGGATGTGATTGATGAAATTCCAATGGCGTATAAAGATATCGATAAAGTCATGGCTGCGCAAAGTGATTTAGTTGAAATTTTATATACATTGAAGCAAGTGATTTGTGTGAAGGGTTAAAGATGATAATTATTGATGGTTGTTTAGGTGAAGGAGGCGGGCAAATTTTAAGAACGTCTTTGACTTTAGCAAGCTTATTATTAGTCCCGATTAAAATTATTAATATACGTGCAAATCGCAATAAACCTGGCTTATTGCGACAACATTTAACGGCAGTGAATGCTTGTCGTGAAATTACTCAAGCAAAGGTGACTAATGCTTTTTTAGGATCACAAGAACTAACGTTTGAACCTAAAGCGATTACAAGTGGTGATTATCATTTTCCTATTGCTACCGCAGGAAGTACGACGCTAGTTTGCCAAACTGTTTTACCAATACTCATGAATGCGAAAAGCCGTTCAACAGTGCGGTTTGAGGGGGGCACGCATAATGGCATGTCGCCTTCATTAAGTTTTATGGAACATAGTTTTTTACCGTTGCTCAAAAAATTAGGTTTAGAATATCATTTATGGAAAAAGCGTTTTGGTTTTTATCCTGCTGGTGGGGGCGAGTGGACTTTGATGATTGAACCTACTTTTAATTTAATGCCAATAAATTTAACTGAAAAAGTAAAATGGTTAGATCCAATGTTGCAGGGTTTTGTTAGTGGTATTCCGTTTTCAATTTTGACAAGAGAATGGGAGATCATTAAAAAAGAATTTTCTCTCACTGATGATCATTCAATTTTACAACAAGTGACATCAGTAGGACCTGGAAACGCATTGGCTTTGCTATTAAATAATGGTTCGCATCAAATTTGTTTTGATGCTATCGGTAAAAGAGGGATCCCGCTCGAGTCGGTTGCAAAAAACTTATGTCAAAGAGCATCTGCTTTTATTGAAAGTGGTGCGATGGTGGATGAGTATCTTGCTGATCAGTTATTGTTATATCTTACGATAGCTAAAAGAGGTGCTTTTATTACTAATCATGTGAGCCAACATTGTTTGACAAATATTGAAGTTATTCGTCAAATTACTGATTTAACTCTCTCTGTTACAGAAATTAAACTTAATCAGTTTCTAATTCAAATTTAACAAGGTTATATCTGTGAGACGGTAGTTGCAATTTGAGACACAAATTGATAAAATTGACTGATTAGTTAATCAATAAATAGATAGGAAGTAACATGTCTCAATACGAATTTCATCATATGGGTATTCCTACAACTGAAAAATTAGAGGGTGAGCGATATTCACCAAAATTAAAAATGTATACTAAAGATCTCAAAAATAAAGATATTCGTATTCAATTTCATCGTTTTGATGAAGATTGTTCAATACATCCTTTAATTAAAAGCATGCCTCATGTTGCATTTAAAGTTCCAAATTTAGAACAAGCCATAACCGGTGAAGAAGTGATCCTTGCACCTTATTTTCCTTTACCAGGATTTCAAGTTGCTATCATTGCTCGTGAAGGTGTTCCCATTGAATTTATTGAAACTGATTTATCTGATGAAGAGGTTTGGGGACTTGCCGAGAATGAATCAATTAGAAATTAATTTCAATAAACCCAAGGGATTATACAATGCTCCCCTGGGCTTATTAATGACTCAACAACTTTGATACCATCGTTTTTGACTGGCGATTTGTTTTGACAATAATTGACGTGACTCTCTTCTGCTGGCTAATCGTTTATCAACTCGACGTTTAGTTTTATAATCGTCAAACAATGTGAATAAAAAAGGACAACAACATTTGAATAACGATGGTTTGGGATTAATTTTTTGAGCATTACGTTTAAACATTTTCGCTAGCGCTTCTAACTTTTCAGCTTTAACTTCAAGATCATCAAGTCTATCACCTCTATTTAAAGTTGCTTCAATATTTTGTCGTAAAGTACCTTTTAAATCTTGTACTTGTTCATCTATTTCTTTAAGTTTAGTTTTAGGCATCACGCTTCTTCCTATTTCTGTTATTTGAATTCATTTTATCTTTTTTTTCGAAACAGGATTAAGACTTATATCGCATTCATATTGTGCGAATTAGGCATTGGTGTGTAGGTCAAATTACTATTTTAATGTGAGATCTGAAACTATTGGATAATGATCCGATACACCTTCGTGTAAAACTTGAACATTTATTAAATTAATGGCGTGAGTGAAAAATAAATGATCATATCGACCCGTCAGATGAAAAGGTCCAATAGACCAATACCAAGTGTGAGTGTAAGTTTTATTATAACTAAGCGCATCGAGATAATGTTGTTTTTTCAAATATTGAATCGCTAATCCATAATCATTTTCATTAAAATCACCCGCAATGATGGTTGGGAGATGAGGATTAACGTAATGTAAAATATTTTTAATTTCTCTTAATCTTTTGATTTTTGATGAAAAATAACCTTGTGCTAAAAAACCGAGCTTATTATCTTTCGTTAACGGTGGATGAAGGTGAATATTCACGATTTGTATTGGACCTAATTTTGATTTAATTAAAACAACCCATGCGGGGTAGCGCAGGCTATCAAGTTTTAGATAATGAATTGTTTTTATCGGATAGCGCGATAATATTGCTAATCCACCTTCATCAGTATGATGTTGATATTTTCGAAAAGGATAAATTGAAGAAAAATGTTTTTTTAAACATGTTTGCCAAGCTGGAGTGGTTTCTTGTAATAATAAAATATCGGCATTCATTACTTTTATAATTTTGGTCGCCGCATCGGGTGTTGGACCTTTACAATAACCATTTAGCCAAAATACATTGTAACTTGCCACCCGTAAACTATGTGTTGGGGCGGGGGTAAAATTATTATAATGCGTCGTAGTCAGCGCGCAGCTAACAAGCATTAAGAGGATAAATACGAATGTTATACTATTTCTAATATAAGACATCTGGTAGGAATAATGGTTTTTAAATCTATCCTAACTTTAGCTATTTCAGGTTTTAATGTAAATCGAAATACAAAATGATTTACCGTAAAAATACGGAAAACAACTTAAGGTGTTGTTTATTAATGGATAATCATTTAATTTTAGGTTTGAGTGATAGTGCATGTAATGTTATCATATGCACATACTAACTAGTGAAATGAAGATAACGATGAATATTACTGACGCTAAGAATATTATAAATGCAATGAATTCACATTTATTTGTGAATTTAGATTTAGATAAAATATCAGAATACTATCATTCTGATGTTATTCAACATTGTAATGATGAAGACTATGAATTTGGCGATCTTAAATCGAGAATCGATAAAATGAATGAATTTTTTGAGGTGACACGTTTTATTCAGTTGACGATTTTCGAAGTTGGCGAAAAGATTGTTTACAATATTAGTCAAATTGGTTTTGATAAAAAACGTGCCTGTCAATCGCAACGAACCATTACCAGTGTCGTAGAATTTAAAGCAAGTAAAATTATTCAAGAATGGGTTTCATTTAATGAACTATTACTTCCTGATGTTTCTAATGATGAACAAAACATCAATATTTTAAAACAGCGTTTTTCAGGTTTAACAAAAAATGGGAAACTAAGACCTCTTTCTACTCGTCAAGCTGAGTGTTTATATTATTATGTGCTTGGATTTTCAGCTAAAGAAATAGGTCGCAGACTAGAGTTATCGTTTCGAACGGTACAAAACTATCTTAACACAATAAAAGAAAAACTATCTTGTGAAACTTCTAACGAATTAAAGAACAAAGTTAAAAGTGTTATTAATGTAAGTGTTAACTAACATCACTAGGTATTTTTAGTTTGCTGGTAAGATCTGGAATAGGTTTTTCACATTTAGAAATAAATCCATTTAATTCATTTTTGATATCATGTGCAAGTTCAGGATAACTATAGCTATGTAACAATTACGCTAAACATCGAGTTTCACTTAGTGTTAGGTACACGTTATCATAAACACCATCCAAATAAAAACGTCTAGTATTAATATTACTATTTTAACTTCAAATACGTTAGATATTTTTTTGTAGCCAGTAATTAGTTTTGCGTAAGTCCTATTATTATATTATAACGTTTTATCTGCGTGACCGTAACATATACGGTGGAATTAGTTTATTGATAATGTTGGGGTTTTCTAAGGTTGTAGATATAATTTCTTTATACCTAATTGATACAGTACTCTAAATATCTTTAGTAACGTAATTTGATTGAATTACACCATTGTTCGATTATATCTTTGCAATGCAATAATTGATAGTAATCTGAAAAGTAATGTGAACATTGGTATTTAATTGCAAATTGTTTCGCTTTATTTTCACTTCGACTTGCTATCGCGATAAGATGATTATTTTTCGATTCTAAAATTGCTTGAGCCATAACGTTGGCTATCATCCCTGTGCCTAGAATACCCCATTTTAAGTGACTCATTTACTTTCCTTTGTTTGGTTTTTAAATTTGCTTATATCATACCCGAATTAAAAGTTGGTCGGAATAGTTTAACATTTGAAATGAATTTGTTACAAAAAAAATAGACTGCATTTTCATGCAGCCTATTTAGTATTTACAACAAACGAAGAAAGCAAAGTGGCACCATTACCTTTGATACTGTATCGAGTCAGAGATTGATTGATTAAATTTTCGAACAGTATGCTCTGGGTCGTAGTTTTGGGTGCTTGTAGTGCTGAGGGAAGGTAATGGTGCCTGTGGTGCTCGGTATAAGTTTGGAACATGCCAAACTTTAAGTCTTAAATTAAGTTGATGTATTAAAAAATTGTAATTTGAAAACCCAAAAAGACTGAAATTTTTGTTCATTCTAACTCCCGCAAAGTTTTTTATTATTACATTTTTGTTTGTTATTTATTGTTCATCTAGTATCAGTATAGTCAAACTTAACGTATTCTCAAGCGAACTGACTCACGAATTGATAGATTATAATGGCAATTCATTAAATTGATGCTAAAACAATATTTTATTTTGTAAAAAATTGTCTGATTTGAGAGAAATAATCAGTCGGGGTATCTTTTTCTAGGCTGTGCCCGGCATTTTTTACCATGTAATATTCTGTTTTCTGAATTTTTTTACAATAACTTTCAATATGACGAGGATCAACTATCCAATCTTTCTCAGCGGAAATTGTTAAACTTGGTATGTTAATTTGATCTAGCATGGGTTCAAAATCAAATTCATGCAAAAAACTTTTAAAACCTTGTTGCAAAGGTTCGAAGCTATAATCGACATCGTTGGGATTAAATTGTTTTATTTCTTCAGCTTTTGTTGATATTGCATATAGACTTCTTGTTTCTTTAAAAAAAGTTAATAACTCTTCGTTTGAGTTAATGTCACCCCGAAGCGCTTTCAAACATAGCTCTTTTTGTAAAGGCGTACCAATACGTTCAATATTTTCTTTGGCATATTGGCAAAATCGATAACTAGCAGGACCACAGGAATAAATAATTTTATTGATGTGTTGCTGATATTTTAAGGTGTATCCTAAAGCGCAACTACAACCATAGGATTTGCCCAATATATTAATTTTATTTAGTTTTAATTGTTGGCGAATTATGTCGACATCATCGATGTAATTTACCATAGTATAAGTCGATTTATCTTGACGCTGACTGGCTCCAACACCTCTTGGATCGTGAAAAACTAAATCAGCAATATCAATTAATGTTTCATATGGTTGATACATTTTTATTGCGGCACCGGGTCCACCTGGCAAAATAAATAATACGGGTCTTTGACCGAGTTTATTTTCATCTTGCGCCAATATTTTTATATTTAGTTCTGTTCCAGGTACGTTTAATCGATCTGGGATAACGATTTTCATTTGTCAAAGTCCTTGCATTGCTGTTTGATATCGGGGAGACAGGATTTGAACCTGCGACCCCTACGTCCCGAACGTAGTGCTCTACCAGACTGAGCTACACCCCGATTAGTGATAAGTTTTTTAATGTAACTTACCCCTTTTGGGCAACTAATTAACCTTGTCTAAATTTATAAACCCATGTTTGGGACTTAGGGGGAGAGTTGCATTTTCCCTCTGATGCGTTAAATAAACTGCTTTTGTCATCTATAATTTAGGGGTTAACAGTTACTTCTAATTAATAACTAAAAGTGTTGATAAAGTAAAATTTCTATCTTAATTTCTAGCTATGGTAAGTTTAGAATCAGGATTATAACAAAGTTAACTAAAAAAGGGATATTAAGGTTTATTAAATTCAGCCTTAATTGCTTGATTTGTCGCTAAGGAATATTGCATATTAATGATGAAAAATACTTATAAATATGATATTATCTAGCCGATTCAAGTAAGATATTTTTCTTCAGTAGTTAAAAGAATAACCGCATATGACTGTATTAACCGAACAATTTTTTAATGATCATATTACTTTCACTGCCGCGCAATCGCTGCGTGACATAGCAAGACCGTTAAAAGCATTAGGTATTAACTATTTCACTTATGATAATAATTACGAAGATGGCTCCCATATTCGGTTAACGACTCATCCCGATTGGATTGAGCATTACTACAGAGCAAGTCTATATAACCGCGCAATTTTTGAAAAAGATATCAGTTTATTTAAGTCAGGTTATGTTTTTTGGGATTGGCTAAATCGTGAACCAATTTATTCTGAAGCTGCAGAGTACGATATCGATCATGGTTTAACGATTACCATTAAACGAAAAAATAGAGTTGATTTTTACCATTTTGGTACAAGCCGTCACACCCCGATTGCAAAATCATTTTTAGCAGATAATATTTCATTTCTCTACCGGTTTATTCACCATTTTCATGAAAAAGCCAAAAAAATGATTGAACAAGCTGAACAATCTAAAGTTGCTTTATTGATTGATCAACGTGATGTGATTCACTCTCATCAGTTAAGTAATATTTTACATGATACTCGTTTTATTGACTTTATTAATACTACCGAAGTGAAAAAACTTTATTTAGGCGATCCTTTTGATAATGCTTATCTTACTCGTAGAGAAATCGATATCGTGCAATTGTTAGTCCAGGGCAAAAAGACCCATTCGATTGCAAGTGAGTTAACTTTATCAGATAGAACTACCGAAGTTCATATCGCTAATATAAAACGTAAATTTAAATGTGATACTTTATTTGAATTAGGTTACAAATTAGCAAACTTTGGTTTGGATACGGTTTTTCCTTTCGAGATTAAAGACTAGAATCGCTTTGTTTTTATGTTATGATTTAATCCAAAATTTGTAATGAGAGAAATTATGGAAATTTGGCTAGATAGCGGTGATATTACTGAGATTGAGAAATATTATTCACTGGGCATTTTAACCGGCGTCACAACGAATCCTTCAATATTAGCGGCAGAAGCACCTTCTAATCCTTTACAAACAATCAAACTTATCATTGATAAATTTGATGTGGCATTGGCCGTGCAAGTTATAGCAGAAGATACTGATAATATGGTAAATCAGGTCTTTCATTTACAGAAAATTAGTCAAAAAATTATACCTAAAATTCCTGTTACTTTTGCAGGATTAAAAGCAATTTATCAATTATCTAGAAAAAATATTGCAACAATGGCCACCGCAATTTTTCATCCTAAACAAGTGTTACAAGCAATGACTGCCGGCGCGTCATATGCGGCACCTTATTTAAGTCATATTGAAAAAAATACGGCAAATTCCATTGGATATTTAAAAAACATGCAGGCGATTATTAATGCAGGTCAAACGGATTTAAAACTTATCGTCGCGTCAGTAAAAAATACGAATCAAATTCTTAAGTCTGCAACAATCGGCGCCAAAGCAATCACATTACCGCCCGCAATTTTAGAGCAATATTATGCTCCCTGCCAAGAAACAGAAGAAGCTATTGCAAAGTTTGGTCTAGATTGGCAAAAAGTTGATGATGATATCTTTTTACTTTAAGTATTTTCCACAGTTGTAATGCATACATATGGTTACTATAATACATTCAAACAAAGAGTGTTTTATCTTAATATAAATAATAATTCTGTACAATTGTTAAATTCAGCGTTTAACAAATTTGAAATAAAGTCGTGCAATGCCACGGCTTTATTTTTATGTTAAAAATGTGAAATTTATATATATCTTGAGTTTTTTTCTTGTTGCGCATAAATCGATTAAATTAACTTTTGCGTGAAATGGCAACGTGAGCAATTTCAATTAAAGCTTGACGATATTGATTATCTGGTAACGCTTGTAAAGCGGTAATCGCTAAATCGGTATAGTGTTTAGCTTTATCAAAACAGTAATCTAACGCACAAGTACTAGAAATAGTTTCTTTAATAACAGCTAATTCATCTAACTTGCCTTGTTTTATAGCGATTTCGATCAAGCGACGTTGTTCATGTGTGCCGATTTGGAGGGCACGAATAAGAGGTAGCGTTGGTTTACCCTCAGCTAAATCATCACCAATATTTTTACCAATATTTTCGCCACTGTAATCAAGCATGTCATCAACAAGTTGAAACGCAATACCAATGTTTAAACCATATGTCGTTAATGCTTTTATAATGGTATCGTCAGCTTTTGCGATAATACCACCCAAATTCATCGCAGCTTGAAACAATGTGGCAGTTTTTAAGCGAATAACTTCCAAGTAATTCTCTTCAGATGTGGCGGGATCATGTTTATTAATAAGTTGTAATACTTCACCTTCAGCGATTTGATTGGTTGCATCTGATAAAATTTGCATAATGTCGAGTGAGTTTAATGTTGTCATCATTTGAAAAGAACGAGAATAAACAAAATCACCGACTAATACACTAGCAGAATTGCCCCATAATGCGTTTGCGGTGTCTACTCCTCGACGACGCAATGATTCATCGACAACATCATCATGCAGCAGTGTGGCCGTATGGATAAATTCAATGATGGCAGCTAAATCAATATGTTGTTTACCTTGATAATCACAAGCTTTTGCACTTAATAAAACGCAAATGGGTCTTAATCGCTTACCACCACTGTTAATAATGTGTTGGCCAATTTGACCAATAAGTGGAATATTGGAATGCAACGCATTTAGAATGCATTGATCCACTTGTGATAGTTCAGCTGCAAGCAATTGTCGTATATCGTTTAATACCATTTGATTGAATTTCAGTCATTTAGCAATTTTGCAAGCATCCTATGTTTTGTCTTGCTTGGTGTCAAGCCGCTTAATAAGAAATGAGTAATCGCTTGCTTAAATTGTAAATATCCACTAGAATATGCGCCCTTTAGTGGCAAAAGGTCTTTACTAAAGGCTTATTTTGGAGTAATAACATGTACGCGGTTTTTGAATCTGGTGGTAAACAATATCGAGTAACCAAAGGTGCTACGATCAAGCTTGAAAAGCTCGCTTTTGAAGCAGGTCAAGAAGTTGAGTTTGATAAAGTCCTAATGATTGGTGGTGATGAAAATGTTATTGGCGCACCTTATGTTGAAGGTAGTAAGATTAAAGCCAAAGTCTTAGAACAAGGTCGTCACAAAAAAATTAAAGTCCTTAAATTTAAACGTCGCAAACATCACATGAAAGAAATTGGTCATCGCCAATATTTTACACATGTTGAAATAACCGATATCGTAAGAGGATAATGCAATGGCTCATAAGAAAGCAGGTGGTAGTACTCGTAATGGTCGTGATTCAGAATCCAAACGTTTAGGTATCAAACGCTATGGTGGTCAATTTGTTAATGCTGGCACCATTATCGTGAGACAGCGTGGTACAAAATTTTATGCGGGAAATAACGCTGGTATTGGTCGTGATCACACAATTTATGCTACAGCTGATGGTATCGTAAAATTTGAATCAAAAGGCGAAGCCAATCGCAAATATGTGGTAATTGAAGAAGCGCAAGACGTCGCTTAAATTAGCTGATGAGTGTTGTAACATCAGTGTTTATATAGAGTGTCGTTTCAACGAAGGTAAATTGATTATATTGTAGCTGATTCTTTTCGACAGTATTTTCAGCTTGAATCCATTCATGCTCAAGATTTACTTTATCACCTGTAATAATGAATTCATTTTTTCCATTGGTGATTTATTGTATAGCGTGAGTGGTAATGGTGATATCATTACCAACCTCATTATTTGTAAATGATTCTTCAAAATTTTCTAAAATAGCATGTGCAAAATTAGATAAATCAATTTCACTGTTTTCGTATTGAGAGCCTATTCCCAACACATCAAAACCATCTCCGCCATCGACAATATTGTCTTTTACCATATACCTAAATCAAATCCGATATAATCAGCACCATCAACAGCATCAATTTAATCCCCCATCGATAAAATCATCCACTAAGCCACCATAGATTTGATCATTGCCAACAAGACCCAGCATGGAATTATTACCATCATCACCAATTAGCGTATGATTATGATTTGTAAAATATAATCGATTGATCTCTTTTATTAAACCTTTTTGATAGCCTCCAAAACTATCTAAATTTAAATCAAGATTCGCGCAAATTCCAAAATCGTAACTAATAAATTATCAATATTGATTAAAAGGTTTGTATAGTTAGTAGATGAGCCATCATTGCCTGGATTTTTGATGAATATAATTTTGTTATTTTCATGATTATATATTCTATTAATAGAAACTTTATTTGCCAGATTTTGCTGAATTAAATTAATCGATAATGCTGCGTTGGTGAAATCGAGAGACTGATGAAGACTTAAATCTCTATTTTCAGAATCATTAATATTTTGATTGATTTAAATGAGACAGCTTCTGAAGAAGTTATGTTTTCGTGCTATGTGCTGTAATCGAGATAATTAGAAATTGTAATTTTATTTTGATTCTTGTTAACCTGTATCAGTAAATCATCACCATGATGCTCTAATATCGCATTTGGTATTTAAATAATTGGATTTTCAAAACCTGTAATATGTGAAAAATCGATAATGGCTGATTTTGTTACAAAGAATTGTAACTTATGAAAACTAACTGGATTTATTATAGTAATTTCTATGGCCAGTTTGTCTAATAATTCTAACGATGAATAATGCGATCTATCTATCCATCATAATGAAGTGTTTCTGAAATGATTTAAATCATTTCGTGAAAATTTATCAGAAATAGGATCAGATATAGAAAAAAAGTTAATTAAAGTAATATGACCTTGCTGGGGAATATAAATTTTTAAATCACTTCCCTCACGAAGTAAATTGTTAATGGTATATTCTATGGGTAAGATACACGTTCATCAGCACTAAGAGAGATTCTATTGCCAGGTTTAATGGAAATGATATTTTTTTTATCAACATCTATGACTATGATATCGTTTGTCATCAATTGGGTACCCATCAAGCCCTTATCTCATTACGATGTAATCCATAGCTTTAATTGTGTTATCCTAATCACTTATTCCAGTTTATTCTTTCATCCAAAATCGGTCAGGCTTGTATTTACTTAAGGTCTTGATACTTAATCAAAAAAGTGAAAAACAATAAGTTAAACAGAATATGCTTTTTCATAACATTGGGGATTTATTTTATATGAAACTTATGATTCATAGTCACATTATTTAGTGATTAATAATGTTGAAAAAATATTGAATTTTATTTTTATTGCTATAAATCTCAGAAACTTAAGCGTTATAATAACTCTAAACTTTGCTAAAGGACAGAAGCAATGGATGTAAGCAAGGATGACAATCATAATTTTGGCTATTTTGAACCTGAAAATACAGATCCTTTATTGGGCTGCTTAGAAATTTTGTGTAACTTAAAACAAGAATCATTTAGTCCTCGAAAAATATATTCTTCTCTCCCTTTGGAAAATGATGTATTAACGCCATCGTTATTTACTCGCGCAGCAAAGCTTATGCATATAGACTGTGAAATTAAAATTAAAGCGTTAAATAAAATCTCACCACTTACCGTCCCCATTGTTTTACTTCTTGAAGATAACCAAGCATGTGTTATCACAAAATTCATTGATGAAGAAACAGTTGAAATCATTAGGCCGGAGATGATTGACTTAATTGAAACGATCAGTTTAAACGAATTACAAAAAACGTATAGTGGCTATGCTATCTTTCAATTAAATTTAACGGATTATGATGACCGTGCGAAAAATGTGCAAAAGCATTCACGCTCAGCTTGGTTTTGGACGACTATTTGGCGATTTCGTCGTATCTATTATCAAGTGATCCTTTCTGCGATTTTAATTAACGTCTTTACGTTAGCGACGCCACTTTTTATTATGAATGTTTATGATCGAGTTGTACCTAATTTTGCTGTTGAAACCTTGTGGGCCTTGACGGCAGGAATTGTTATTTTATTTGCGTTTGACTTATTTTTGCGAACAGCGAGAGCTTATCTCGTTGATCTCGCCGGTCAAAAAGTGGATATATTACTTTCAAGTGATTTGTTTCGACATGTGCTAAATATCCATTTATCGGGTAAACCACAATCAGCAGGGGCTTTTGCAAATAATATTCGTGAGCTAGATAATTTACGTGAATTTTTTACTTCAGCGACGATTACAACTTTAGTTGATTTGCCATTTTTATTATTATTTATTGCTATCATTGCTTATATTGGTGGTGCGATGGCTTGGATCCCGCTTTTGGCAGTACCAATAGTGATGGTGGCGACTTTACTATTTGAAATTCCTATGCGTAAAGCAATTGAATCAGTAAAGATGGGGGGCGCACAAAAACATGCAATACTCACTGAATCTATAGCAGGATTAGAATCAATTAAAGTGTTAACTGCCGAAGGGCAAATGTTAAAAAAATGGGAAAATTATGTTAAAACTGTTTCAAAATCTGCGATTAAATCTCGGTTTTTCTCTTCCTTAGCAGCAAATGTCACGATCTATATTCAACAAATGGTGACGATTTTGCTTGTTGTTATTGGAGTTTATGCGATTAATGCTGGAACCCTTACAGTCGGTGGCTTAATTGCTTGTGTTATTTTAAGTGGCCGTGCGCTTGCACCTTTGGGACAAATTACCAATATTTTAAGTCGTTTCTCTTTAGCGAAGTTAGCGTTAAATCACTTAAGTGAAGTCATGGCTTATCCTTTAGAACGTCCTGAAAATAAAAAATTTATTCAACATGATTATTTCAATGGCAGTATTGAATTTTCTGATGTGACGTTTAGTTATCCTGAACAACCTATTGCAACCTTGCAAAAATTATCCTTCAAAATAGAAGCAGGAGAGCGTGTGGGTATTATTGGTCGAGTCGGTGCAGGTAAAAGTACGTTAGCTCGTTTGATTAATGGTTTATATAAAGCTGAATCAGGTGCAGTATTAATCGATGGTATTGATATTAATCAAATTGATCCCACTGATTTAAGACATCATGTTGGATTTTGTGATCAGGATGGGACACTTTTTTACGGCACAGTAAGAGAAAATATTTTATTGGGTAAAAGAAATATTTCTGATCAACAAATTTTAGAATATGCGCAAGTAACTGGAGTAAATCAATTCGTGAGTCGTCATCCTGCGGGATTCGATATGAGAGTCGGTGAAGGTGGTAGAGGTCTTTCGGGGGGGCAACGGCAATCAATAGCCTTAATGCGCACCTTAATAAATCAACCACCAATATTAATTTTAGATGAACCGACAAGTTCAATGGATACGAGACTAGAACGCGAAGTGGTTTCAACGATTAAAGACAAATTAACAAATGAAACTTTATTAGTGATCACACATCGAGCGTATTTGTTAAGTCTAGTTGATCGTTTAATTATTATTGATGAAGGTAAAGTGGTAGCTGATGGACCGAAAGATAAAATAATAAAAAAAATGTCTAATGAAGGAAATAAAATATGAGTAAACGGAAACATAATATCGATAATCTCGATTATATTGCAGATAGTAAACAAGCTGTTCTTTTTGATCGTGCGCCCTTTCTACACATGTCTTTATATATATTTATTGCATTACTTATCATTGGTGTTATTTGGGCTAGTTTTGCTCGTGTAGATGAAATTACAGTTGCAGATGGTATTGTGGTGACATCAACTCATGTGCAAGTGATACAAAGCTATGAGGGAGGATTTATTAAAAGTATTGAAGTTCACGAAGGTGACTTAGTTAAAAAAGGACAGTTATTAATTAAATTAGATGATACCCAATTCAAAGCTTCTTATTATCAAAATTTAGCTAGATATATAGCTTTACAGGCAGCAAATGTAAGATTAGATGCGGAAGCGATGGGTTTAAAAACGCTGCAATATGATCAATCTTTTTTAAAAAAATATCCAAAATTAGTGGCCAGAGAAAAAAAATTATTTGATGCTGATATCGGGGCTTTATTTGAAAAAATTAATATTTTACAAACACAACTTAAATTGGTGGAAAAAGAATTAAGTATTATTGATCCTCTTGCACAAAATAAAGTGTTATCACAATTAGAATTAATTAAAATCCAGCGTACTGCAGAAGAAATAAGAGGAAAAATTCAAGAAGAAAAAGCAGTGTTTCGTAAACAAGCATTAACAGAGTTAAATAAAAATCGTGATACCATGGATAGTTTGGAAGAAACACTTACTGGTTTAAAAGATAAAATGATTCGAGCAGATATCGTGTCACCAATTAATGGTTACGTACATGATTTGAAAGTAAACACTATTGGCGGTGTTATTCAACCTGGAATGAAAATATTAGATATTATTCCGAAAACAGAACAGCTTTTAATAGAAGCGAAGATTGATCCTTCAGATATTGCATTTATTCATCCTGGATTAAATGCTGTGATTAAATTTTCTTCTTATGACTTTTCCATTTATGGTGGGTTGAATGCAAAAATTTCTTATATTAGTCCTTATACTATTCAAAATCAGGAAGGTGAGAAACAATTTTATAAAGTAAAATTGATAGCTGATCAAAATTATATTGTATTTCAAAAGAAACAATTACCCATTATTCCAGGAATGACAGTAAATGTTGATATATTAACAGGTAAAAAATCAATAATGAGTTATTTATTAAAACCTTTATTAAAGACTAAACAATACGCTTTTCGCGAAAGATAAGTGAGGTAAACAATGCGTCTGTTACCTAAGTTAAATATTAAGTCAGTTCTTATCATCATGCTCGCTTCAGGCGTCTTTATCGCTTTCCTTATCGTGTTATGGCTTAACTATCAATTAGAAGCACTTAAATCTAAAACGTTGGCTTTACAAACTAATGCTTACAAGGTTTATGAAATATATAATAAAACACAATCTGATTATAAAAATTTGCAAATATTAACGAAGCTTGCATTGTATCCCAAACAATTTAAAATTATTGATGAATTTAAATTACTCAATAAAAATATAAATGATTTGGGAAAACAATTACGCTCGTTTACCAGAACGAATCCGTATTTTGAAATTGAGGTCATCAATAAATATCAATTAGCACAAAATAATTTAACGAACTCATATAATACTTTGATCGACCTTGTTAGTCGAAATGATATACAAGGCGCGAGAGCTCAATTTAAAAGCCCTGCGTTGCAAGATAAAATATCTGACTATACTCAACTGTTGAGTAATGTGGGTGGATATTATCATAATCTTTATCGACATATATATTCGACAGATATTTTAACGTTAGGAAATAATTTTAATTTTGCAATTGTTGTAATGTCATTATTAATGCTAGCTTGTGTGACTTGGGTTTATTTTCTTTTTGTGGCTTTACAAAAAGATAAGATGGAAAAATATCGAATTATATTATCGACTGATGAAAAATATAAAAAACTAGCTTGTTATGATCCTTTAACGCAATTACCCAACAGAGTGCTGTTCCAAGAATTATTAAAAAAAGCCATAGCTTCAGCTCAACAGATTGAGAAACGTGTGGGGGTACTATACATCGATTTAGACAAGTTTAAGCGTGTCAATGATACCTTGGGACATGAAGCAGGTGATTTATTACTACAACTTGCAGCTAGACGTTTACAGGATACTGTTCGTCAAGAAGATTCTGTTGCAAGATTAGGGGGAGATGAATTTGCAATTATTTTAAGCACTGTGGTGACAATAAAAGAAATCTCTATTATTTGTCGACGAATAATTTATGCTTTTAAACTCCCTTTTATTCTATATGGTCATGAAATATCGATAAGTCCAAGTATTGGCGTTTCAGTTTTTCCAGATGGCGCAAATGATATAAAAACACTGGTAAAAAATGCCGATCTCGCTATGTATAAGGCAAAAAACCAAGGTCGAAATTGTTATCATTTTTATACAGAAAGTTTAAATCAAGAGGCACATCGCTTACTTATTATAGAAGAACACATGCGTGAAGCTTTAAAAGAAAATAATTTTAAAATTTTGTATCAGCCACAATATTGTATAGAAACAAATAAAATTATTGGGATAGAAGCTTTAGTCAGGTTTAAATCAGAAAATTTGCAAAGTATCTCCCCCGCTGAATTTATTCCGATTGCTGAAGATACTGGGTTGATTCATGAGTTAGGCAAATGGATAACAGGTGAAGTTTGTAAAACTTATGGTGCCTGGTATAAAGCAAATCCTCACATTTTTAAAAATATTCCAGTTTCACTTAATGTTTCAATTGCACAACTTGAAAAAACGGATTTTGTCGATGTTATTATTCATTCTCTAAGTGATAATCTCGTGCCAGCAACAAATTTAATTTTAGAAGTAACTGAAACTGCTATATTCAAACATTTTGAAGCAGCTAAAAAAGTGCTGGTTTCTCTACATAATCAAGGTATTGATATAGCCTTAGATGATTTTGGTACGGGGTATTCTTCTATTTCACTTTTACAATTACTTCCAATTAGACAAATTAAGATTGATTCTTCTTTTGTTAAAGATATTCCTTATAATAATGACAGTTCGCAATTAGTTATTGGAGTGATCAATCTCGCTAAACAATTAAAACTGGAAATCGTTGCCGAAGGTGTAGAGAAAAAAGAACAAATTGATTTTCTTCTTGAACATGGTTGTAAAGATGTTCAAGGTTATTATTACAGTAAACCATTAACTGACGAGCAATTACTTGCGAAACTCTTTTCAAAATAAAAAAAGCTTAATTCGCTAAAGGATATGAACCTAAAATCGTTAACATAACCGGTAATTGTTTAATTTCATCTAATGCTTTTTTCACATTATCATCTTGTTGATGACCAACTAAATCTAATAAAAATAAATAATCCCATTGCTGATGTTGATAAGGTCGAGATTCAATTAACGTTAAATTAACATCATGATCGGCAAATGGTTGAAGTAGTGATAACAATGCACCAGGCTTGTCTTGGCCTGAGATTAGTAATGATGTTTTATCTTTACCTGTTGGTGGCACATGTTGCTCGCCTAATATAATGAACCGAGTTGCATTGTCAGGGTGATCGTGAATATTTTCAGTATTTTTAATTAAGCCATACTGATTTGCAGCAACATCGCCTGCGATAGCAGCTGACCCTAATTCTGTTTTGGCACGATGAGCTGCATCACCATTACTTCTCACTGTGATTTGTTCTATGTTAGGCATATGGTTATCTAACCAATGACGGCATTGCGCAAAAGATTGTTGATGCGCATATATACGTCGAAGTGGTGTTTCATCTTGTGGATTTCTTAATAAGTGTTGTTCTATTTTTAAAAGCACTTCACCAATAATGCTTAGATTTGATTGCATTAATGCTTCGAGCGTGGGAACAATAATGCCCTGAGAAGAATTTTCGATTGGAACAACACCATAGCGCGCTTGATGGCCTGAAACTTGTTGGAAAACATTGTTGATAGAAACACAAGGTACTTCGAGAATTTCATTACCAAAATGTTTAAGAGCTGCTTGTTGAGAAAAAGTACCAGCAGGACCTAAATAAGCAATTTTGGTGGGTTGTTGAAGTGCTAGGCAAGCACTGATAATATTTTTAAAAATTGATTTAATGGTTTCATCATGTAACGGGCCAGTATTATTTTTGATTAAGCTTTGAAGGATTTCAACTTCCCGTTCAGGACGATAATAAATAGCATTATCTTTTTCAGATTGCTTTGCTTTAGCAACTTCTAAGGCAAGGTTAGCACGTTGATTGAGTAGAATGTGTAACTGACTATCTATTTCATCTAATTGTTGGCGGATTTCGTTGAGTTTATCATTCATTCTTAGTATTTCCTTTATTGATTATGATGACGGCGTTTAGTCACACCTTCTGCAAGTTGTTGCAATAATATTTCTGTTTCGTCCCATGACACACACGCATCAGTAACACTTTGCCCATAGGTTAAAGGTGAATTATTTATATCTTGTTTACCTTCGACGATATTGCTTTCAATCATCGCGCCAACAATTTTTTTATTACCATCGCTAATTTGTCTTGAAATTTCTTCGACAACATTTTTTTGCCGCGAGTGATCTTTATTACTATTACCATGAGAACAGTCAATCATAATGCCATTTTCTATTTTATTATCATTTAATTTTTCGACAACATGTGCGACTTGCTCTGGATGATAATTAGGACCTTTACTCGAACCTCGTAAAATGATGTGACAATCTTGGTTTCCTTTGGTTGATGTAATGGCAGCGATACCATCTTTGGTGACACCAAGAAAGTGATGGGGATTTGAGCTTGACGTAATCGCATCTAAAGCAATTTTAATATTGCCATCAGTTCCATTTTTAAAGCCAACAGGAACAGATAAACCGGATGCCATTTCGCGATGGATTTGGCTTTCAGTCGTTCTTGCGCCGATTGCACCCCAACTTACAATATCAGAAAGATATTGGGGAATTATCGTATCTAAAAATTCAGTGCCTGCAGGCACGCCTTTTAAAGTAAGATTAATTAATAATTCACGTGCTTTGCGAATACCTTGATTGATATTAAAACTGTTATCGAGTTCGGGATCATTAATTAAACCTTTCCAACCTACGGTGGTGCGAGGTTTTTCGAAATAGACTCGCATAATAATGCAAAGTTCGTTGTTAAAACGACTGATCTGTTTTTGTAATCTTGATGCATAATCTAAAGCGGCTTCGGTATCATGAATAGAACAAGGACCTACAATCACTAATAATCTATCATCAATACCATGAATAATATTACTTGCATGACGTCGCACATCGAGAATTAAATTTGTCGCATTTTCTGGTAATGGTAGTTCGTGATGAATCAGTGCAGGCGTAATTAATGGTTTTTGTTCGTTTATTCGTAGATTGTCAGTAATATTTGTCATCGTGTTGGCCTTGTTGAACTAAGCGTTTACTAAAAAATGAAGAATGAAATAATGAACAGACTACACTATTTTATATAAGTTTGTTATTATATTGTATTTTTATAAAGTATCAATACTACAATGAAATTTATCGATGAAGCGAAGATTAAAGTCATCGCTGGAAATGGTGGTCATGGTTGCCTGAGTTTTCGCCGCGAAAAATATATTCCAGAAGGTGGACCTGATGGCGGTGATGGCGGTGATGGCGGTAGCATTTATTTACGCGCAACCCCTGCAATCAATACCTTAGTTGATTTTCGCTATAATCCACGGCATAAAGCTGAAAGTGGTGAATGTGGTGCGGGTAAAAATAAAAGAGGTAAAAGTGGTCGTGATTTATTTATTGATGTGCCACTCGGTACCTTAGTTTTTGATGCCGATACCAGGGAATGTATTGGTGATTTAGTTAAGCCTGAACAAACCTTATTGGTAGCAGAAGGTGGTTATCATGGTTTGGGAAATACACGTTTTAAATCCAGTGTCAATCGCACGCCAAGACAAACGACTCAAGGCTCAAAGGGCGAACAACGAAATTTATTTCTCGAATTAAAATTGCTAGCAGATGTGGGATTACTCGGATTACCGAATGCGGGCAAGTCCACTTTGATCACAGCTATTTCAAATGCAACACCCAAAGTTGCAGATTATCCTTTTACAACACTTAAACCTAATTTAGGTGTGGTGCGTTTAGAACAAGCGAATAGTTTTGTGGTTGCTGATATACCAGGATTAATTGAAGGTGCGGCAGACGGTGCCGGTTTAGGTATTCAATTTTTAAAACATATTTCACGCACAAAATTACTGTTACATCTTGTTGATATTGCACCGATTGATGGCAGTGATTTTATAGAAAATACTAAAAAAATAATTCATGAATTAGCAAAGTTTGATGAAGCATTACTAAAAAAAGATCGATGGCTTGTCATTAATAAAATAGATTTATTAGAAGAAGCTGAATATAAAAAACGCGAGCAAGCTTTAATTGATGCGCTCAATTGGACAGGCAAGGTTTTCACGATTTCCGCGTATTGTCGGCAAAATTTAGATAAACTTTGTTACAGTGTCGGGCAAGCACTTTTTGCTTTAAGTGATTGAAAATTGGTTGTGATTTTGAACAAGAATTGTTTTTATTTTACCCCTTAAGTAACTAATATCATTAGTAAAAAAAATAAATATTTCAGTAAATTGCGGTAATAGCATTCGCTGACTACACTTTTAATATAGCTAAGATATTAAAATTTATTTTATGAAGTAAATCAAAATACGAGGGGATGCCCAATGAAATGGTTAGCGTTTTCCATTCTGATGATATTTTCTACGTCAATTTTTGCCGATTTTAATGCAGGTTTACGCGCTTACGACCGTGGTGATTTTAAATCTGCAATGACTGAATTTACTAATGCGGCAAACGATGGTGACGCAGCCGCTATGTATCATATCGGATTAATGTATCGTCATGGTCAAGGTGTCGAACAAAGTAATGATAAAGCTGTCGAGTGGTATCGTAAAGCTGCGTTAAAGGGTTATCCGGCTGCGCAAAATAATTTAGCTTACATGTATGATATCGGTGAGGGCGTACCGAAGGACATGCAAAAAGCAATCGAATGGTATACCAAAGCCGGTGAGCAAGGTTATCCATTAGCACAAAATAATTTAGGTTTAATTTATGAAGATGGTGCGGGTGTTAAAAAGGATTATGAGAAGGCTGCTTATTGGTATCGAAAAGCAGCGAATCAAGGTTATCCTCAATCACAATTTAATTTAGGTGTTTTATATTATGATGGTTTAGGTGTTAAAAAAGATTATGATAAAGCAGCTGATTGGTTTACCCGTGCCGCATTAAGAAAAAATCGAGATGCGCAATTTTATTTAGGTTACATGCATCGTAATGGTCATGGCGTTGAGTTGGATCCTTCTCGTGCTGCCAGTTTTTATACTAAGTCAGCAAATCAAGGGCACACACTAGCTCAATATAATTTAGCATTAATGTATGAAGATGGTGATGGTGTGCCAAAAGATTATCAAACGGCTGCCAATTGGTATCATAAAGCGGCAGAAAAAGGTTTTCCAAAAGCCCAACACAATCTCGCATTATTATATCGTCATGGTAAAGGCGTTTCGCAAAATTATGAAAAAGCCATGGAATTTTATCAAAAAGCAGCTGATCAAGGATTAGCATCTTCACAAAATAATTTAGGTCTAATGTATATGCGTGGAACTGGCGTACCAAAAGATTATGCGAAAGCTAAATATTGGTATCAAAAAGCAGCCGATCAAAATTATCCTACTGCGCAGTATAATATGGGCGCGATTTACGAAGATGGTATTGGAGAAAAACGGGATTATAAAAAAGCAGCAGAGTGGTATATCAAAGCTGCCAATCAAGGTCATGGTGAAGCTCAGTATTATTTAGCGATGCTACACTTCGATGGCGCCGGCATGCCAAAAGATGAAGAGAAAGCTGCTTATTGGTTAGAAAAAGCAGCAAAACAAGGTTATCCTCGTGCGCAATTTCAACTCGGCTACATGCATAAGCATGGAAAAGGTGTTACTCAGGATGTAAATAAAGCAGCAAACTACTATGAAAAAGCGGCTATGCAAGGTGATGCGGATGCGCAAAATAATTTAGGCTTACTTTACGCTCAGGGTTTAGGTGTCGAAAAAAATAGTGTCAAAGCTTACGCTTGGTTACATATTGCTGCAAAACGCGGATTTAAATTAGCGAGTGATAATCGAAAAATTATTGCAAAGCAAATGTCACCTGAACAAATTGAACAAGCAGAGCAACTAGCTGAGCAATATCAAGGTAAAATCGCTCACTAATGCGATAGTTGTTGATTAAGATATAAAAACGTTTCTAATACAGAATCGGGGTTGAGCGACATGCTATCTATTCCTTCATCGAGTAACCATTTAGCAAAATCTCGATGATCAGAAGGGCCTTGACCACAAATACCAATATATTTATTTTGTTTTTTACATGCTTGAATCGCCATAGATAATAATTTTTTCACGGCTGGATTTCTTTCGTCAAATTGTTTTGCGACAAGGCTAGAATCACGATCTAAGCCTAATGCCATTTGGGTCATATCATTAGATCCAATCGAAAAACCATCGAAATATTGTAGAAATTCTTCTGCTAATAAGGCATTTGCAGGAATCTCACACATCATAATTATTTTTAAGCCATTTTTACCACGCTCTAAACCTTGTTGTTGAAGGATATTAATAATTTCTTTTGCTTCATCGACTGTTCGCACAAAAGGAACCATGATTTGAATATTATCAAAACCCATTTCTTCTCGGGCTTTTATCAACGCTTGGCACTCTAGTGCAAAACAATCTTTAAATATGGGAGCAACATAACGTGAAGCGCCACGAAAACCTAACATGGGATTTTCTTCATGAGGTTCATACTGTTCGCCACCTAAGAGTTTAGCATATTCATTAGATTTAAAATCGGATAGACGAATGATAATGGGTTTTGGATAAACGCTACAGGCAAGTGTGGAAATACCTTCACATAATTTTTCGACAAAAAAAGTTTTGGGACACGGATACGCGCTAATTTTATCCGCTATGTTTTGTTTGACTTCATTTTGTAATTTGTCAAAATTTAATAATGCTTTTGGATGAATGCCAATATTATTGGCAATGATAAATTCAATTCGTGCTAAGCCAATTCCTTCATTGGGTAGTGATTGAAATAAAAACGCCCGATCAGGGTGCGCAACATTCATCATAATTTTTACAGGTAATTCAGGAATATTTTCTAAATCAATAGTGTTGATTTTTATATCGAGCATGCCTTCATAAATATAACCTGTATCACCTTCAGCGCAACTGACCGTGATATCACTGTTATGTTGAATCTGTGTTGTTGCATTGTTACAGCCAACCACAGCAGGGATCCCCAATTCTCTAGCGATAATTGCAGCGTGACAAGTTCTACCACCACGATTTGTCACAATGGCACTTGCACGTTTCATCACAGGCTCCCAATCTGGATCAGTCATGTCGGTGATTAATACGTCACCTTTTTTGACTTGATCCATTTCTGCAATGGATTTTATAATTTTTGCTTTCCCTTGACCGGCTTTTTGTCCGATAGCACGACCTTGACATATCGCTGCTGCGGTTTTTATAATTTCATAACGTTCTATAACACGGAGCGATTTACGGCTTTCAACAGTTTCGGGTCTGGCTTGCAATATAAAAATTTCATTTGTGTTTCCATCTTTCGCCCATTCAATATCCATAGGACGTTGATAATGATCTTCAATGGCTAAAGCATATTGTCCGAGAATTTCAATATCTTCATCTGGAATACAAAATTTTAATTGTAATGGTTTTTCGATATCAACAATTTTCGTTGTGGTGTTAGCATTTTTATCATCGTTATAAATCATTTTAATTGTTTTGCTGCCAAGGTGACGGCGAATAATGCTAGGTTTTTGTTGGCGAAGATTTTTTTTATAAACATAAAATTCATCTGGGTTAACACTGCCTTGAACAACACACTCACCTAAACCATAACTCCCCGTAATAAACACAGCATCATTGAATCCGGATTCGGTATCGATAGTGAACATGACGCCTGCGCTGCCAATATCACTTCTAACCATTAATTGAATACCCGCTGATAAGCTAACTTCATCGTGATTAAATTGTTGATGAACGCGATAAGCAATTGCTCTATCGTTATAAAGTGATGCAAATACTTCTTTAATACTTTTAAAAACGTGATCAATTCCGTTAACGTTTAGTACTGTTTCTTGTTGGCCAGCAAAAGAGGCTTCAGGTAAATCTTCCGCAGTTGCTGATGATCTCACGGCAACACTTTTATTTTGTTCAGCCATTAATGTGTGATAAGCCTTTTCGACATCTTGCTTAAAATCTTCGAGAAAAGGGGTGTTGAGAATTAGTTCACGAATAGATTGTCCAACTTGCTTGAGTTGTTGAATATTTTCGACATTTAAAGTTTCTAATTTATTTAAAATTTTATTGCGTAATTGATCTTGATTGATAAATCGTTGAAAAGCTTGTGCGGTGGTGGCAAAGCCATTGGGAACTTTTACATCGGATTGTGCTAAGTTATTTATCATTTCACCAAGTGAAGCATTTTTTCCACCAACGATGGCAACATCATGCATTGATATTTCATTAAACCAGAGGATATTTACATTTTGTTTATTCATGACGATTCCCATTGACCCTTACTAAATTGGCGACTATTGTAACGGTTTCTAAGGGAATATAAAGGAAAATAGAATAATGCCAAAAAGAAGTGTGTATTTTGTCTCGGATGGTACGGGATTAACTGCAGCAAGTTTAGGCCAAAGTTTATTAACGCAATTTGAACAAATCGAGTTTGATAAAATTTCAATTCCCTATATCGATAATAGTGAAAAATTAAATCGTGTTGTTGATCGCATTAATTCTGATTATCAACAAAATGGAATTCGTCCTATTGTTTTTACAACGTTAACTGATAGTAACAATGCAAAATTGTTAGGTGAATGTCAGGGTTTAGTTTTTAATCTGTTTCAAACATTTCTTAGTCAACTGGAAGCAGAATTAAATTCACGATCCACTCATCGTGTGGGTAAGACTCATGGGATTTCGAATGAGGCACAATATAATATTCGGATGGATGCAGTAAATTTTACAATGAATACTGATGATGGTGCGAATCCTCAACATTATCATCAGGCTGATCTCATAATATTAGGTGCGTCTCGTTGTGGTAAAACGCCAACAAGTTTATACCTTGCATTACAATTTGGCACTTATGCGGCGAATTATCCAATCACAGAAGATGATTTTCCTTTGCTTGAGTTACCTGCGTGTTTAAAAGAGTTTAAACACAAAATTTTTGGGTTAACGATAGATGTGAAACGGTTGAGTTCCATTCGTAGCGAACGGCGCCCCAATAGCCAATACGCAAGTTTAAATCAATGTGAAAAAGAAATTAAAGCCATCGAACAATTATTCTTGTTAGAGGCGATTCCTAACTTGAATACGACATCCCGGTCTATCGAAGAAATTGCCACGTTGATTATCAATGAGCAAAATCTTGAGCGTCGACTTTATTAATTAAAATTACATTATTGAATTATATTTGAAGTATGATTGAGTTATGATATGATTCGCGAATGCATAAATCACTAATAATTCGATTAAAAAACCTTGATAATAATTGCAAGCTTCTTTTATTTTCATTATTTTTCATGAAGCTAGGGCAGTTTATGACATTGCCCTATATCGCAATCTATCTTGCCAAGGCTTTCCATTACGATCCTTTGCAAATTGGATTGGTGGTTGCTGCTTCGCCTATTGGTTATGTGTTTTTTAGTTTTATTGGTGGCTATCTCGCTGATCGATTTGGCAAGAAACGTATGATGGTTATTTCTTTAATTGTGATGTCATTTTTTTATTTTGCTTTTTATCTCAGTGAGAAAATATCACTATTAATCGTCATTAATTTATTGATTGGATTTTCCCGTGGGAGTTATGAAAGTAGTTCACAATCCTATCTTGCTGATAAATCTCATCCTGATGATCGTCAATTAATTTACAATACTCGGTATATTATTTTAAATGCGTGTGGGGCTTTAGGTCCTTTCATTGCTGTGTATTTTGCAATTAATGCTAATAAAGAATTATTTTTATTTGCAGCGATTATATTTTTTGTGATTGCATTATTTATTAAGTTTATTATTGATGAGTCTATTATTAACCCTGAAAATCAAATAGGACATAACACTATTGCCAAAACGCTAAAGGCAATTCGACTAGATAAATTCCTATTATTTTTGACATTAACTTACAGTTTGTATTGGATTGGATACGCGCAAATTGAAACTACATTACCCCAGGTGTTATTACCACAAGCGCATGGTATTTTTATTTATGTTGCATTATTACTGACTAATACAGTTTTTATTGTTTGTTTTCAGCTACCCTTTACAACGATAATGGAAAAATTTGATCGTAAAAACTTAATCTATTTAGGTTGTGTGTTTATGGTCATTGGTTTTATCGGATTTGCATTAACGCAAAATTTGATTCTACTTATTTTATCAATGATTACTATAACATTAGGTGAAATGATTATTTTACCCACTGGAAGTGTCATTATTGCTAAACTTGCTCCCGAACATTTGCGGGCGACTTATTTTGGTGTTTTTAACATGGGTATGTTAGGTTTTGGTTTGGGGCCTATCTTAGGTGGTTTTATTTTAGATCACAGCAATGGTTTTTTCCTCTTCAACGTTATGGCTTTCATTTATGGTGTGGAATTGATTGCTTTTGTTTTTTTATTTCGCACTTTTAAAGATAAAGTAATTTTTACTTAATAAACTTACGATATAATTCCTGTCCCATTAAATAATAATTATAATTTTTGGAGGAATAAATTTTGAGTAGATACAATAATCCTGATTTACCCGCGCCTTTAGATGAAAATGATCCTGACCAGGAGCAAGTACAAGAAAATTTTGTAGATGATTCTGAAGTTATTTTGCTAAATATTATCCAGAAAGATAATAACAAAAATTATCTGCAAATAGGAATACCATCGAATATTTATTTTTTACTGCAGAGTTCAGCAGATGTTTTTACTCGTACTATGATTAATTATTTTTTTTATTCCCTACCATTTCATGGCAATATTGATTTCATTGATGCAACTTTAGATTATATAAAGAACATGACCACCTTGTATACTTTAGTCAATCAGCTAACAGAACTTTCTATACAAGCACGTGATATTTCATTACGAGATCCCGATACCAATGAACCTTTAGGTCGCCGTCTTTTTTGTTTGGAAATGCCTGTTGAAGACTTTGGACACTGTGATGATTTTATTCGTCAATTATTATGTAATCTTCATATTATTGATAAAGATCAAGATCGTTTAATCTGTGACGAAATTTTAGATTGTTATCCTCAAGTAGGTAGAATGATTCAATTTCCATAGTTTGAAATAACTAGAATACACTAAGATTTTCAGCGCCAATTTTTTATAGTGAATTAGCGCTGAAAATAAATTTTTTACTCATCCCAATTAAGTGCACCACCTGTTTGATATTCAGTGACACGAGTTTCAAAAAAGTTTTTTTCTTTTTTCAAATCCATCATTTCACTCATCCATGGAAAAGGATTGGTTACGCCTTCATATTGTTCAGGCAAGCCAATTTGATTTAATCGTCGATTTGCAATGTATTGTAAATATTCTTTAAACATCCCCGCATTTAAACCTAGAATTCCGCGGGGCATGGTATCCACTGCGTATTGGCACTCAAGTTCTACACCTTGTTTTATTAAGGCGATCATTTCTTGTTGGAATGTGGTGGTCCATAAGTGAGGATTTTCAATTTTAATTTGATTAATAACATCAATACCAAAATTCATGTGCATGGATTCATCGCGTAAAATATATTGAAATTGTTCAGCCGTTCCCGTCATTTTATTACGGCGTCCCATTGATAATATTTGAGTGAATCCAACGTAAAAGAAAATACCTTCGAAAACCACATAAAATGCAATCAAATCTCGAAGTAATCTTTGATCGTTTTCAGGTGTACCCGTTTTAAATGTGCGATCACCTAAAGAACGCGTAAAGGGTATAGCCCAACTTGCTTTTTTGGCAACAGAAGGGAGTTCGCGATACATGTTAAAAACTTCTGCTTCATCTAAGCCTAAACTTTCAATCACGTATTGATAAGCATGAGTATGAATGGCTTCTTCAAATGCTTGTCTTAGTAAATATTGTCGACATTCAGGATTTGTAATATGACGATAAACAGCTAAGACTAAATTATTTGCAACTAATGAATCAGCAGTTGAGAAAAAGCCGAGACTACGCTTAATAATAGTTCTTTCATCTTCAGTTAAACCTTTTGGATTTTTCCAAAGTGCAACATCTGCAGCCATATTTATTTCTTGGGGCATCCAATGATTAGCACAAGCGGCTAAATATTTCTCCCATGCCCAATGATATTTAAAAGGGACTAATTGATTTAAATCTGCTTTGCAATTAATAATACGTTTATCATCTACTTGTAACCGGGCAGCACCCATTTCGAGATCTTCAAGTCCAGTATTACCGTTTAATGTAATAATCGGATTTGGTTTATTGGCTAGTTTCTCTTCGCTATATTCATCCCAGTTTAAAGTAGTCACACTTAGTTCCCTCACAAAAATTTGGTTTTGTTTAATAAAAAGTTTGTATTATTGACAAGCTTCACAATCAGGATCATCGATAGCACAAGCCTTGACTTTTACTGCATTTAACGCACCATCATGGATTGTTGCTTTTTCAGTGTTGGTTGCACCCATTGATCTTAAGTAGTAAGTCGTTTTTAAACCTCTAAGCCATGCCATGCGATATAAGGTATCGAGTTTTTTACCTGAAGGCTGTGCGATATATAAGTTTAAAGACTGTGATTGATCGATCCATTTTTGTCTGCGAGATGCGCATTCAACCAACCATTTTGGTTCAACTTCAAATGCACTACGATAACGTAGTTTAATTGCTTCTGGGATCCGATTTATTTTTTGGACACTTCCATCAAAATATTTTAAATCGTTTACCATCACTTCATCCCATAAATCGATGGCTTTAAGTTCTGCAACAAGATAAGGATTAACAATCGTAAATTCGCCAGATAAATTTGATTTCACAAAAAGATTTTGGAAAGTAGGTTCTATCGATTGTGTGACACCACAAATATTTGAAATAGTCGCTGTTGGCGCAATTGCTAATACATTTGAATTTCGCATACCAACTGTTCTAACTCTCGTTCTTAAACTGTCCCAATCCATGCGCATCGATTTATCTTGAGTTAAATATTCACCGCGTTGTTGTTGCAAGAGTTCAATTGAATCAATCGGCATAATGCCTTGACTCCAAAGTGAACCTTCAAAACTTTCGTAACTACCACGTTTTTCAGCAAGATTAGTTGACGCTTTAATCGCATAATAACTAATGGCTTCCATCGACGTATCAGCAAACTCAATTGCATCATCCGATGAATAGGCAATGCCTTGTTTATATAATGCATCCTGAAAACCCATCACCCCAAGGCCAATCGGGCGATGTTTTAAATTAGAGCGTCTGGCTTGAGGGACTGTGTAGTAATTAATGTCAATGACATTATCTAACATGCGAATTGCGGTGTTCACTGTTTTTTCTAGTTTCGCTAAATTCAAACCATCATTATCTATATGCGCAGGTAAATTAATACTACCGAGGTTACACACGGCAATTTCATTTTCAGATGTATTTAATGTAATTTCAGTACAAAGATTTGAACTGTGAATGATGCCCATATGTTGCTGAGGTGATCGAATATTACAAGGATCTTTAAATGTTAACCAAGGATGGCCTGTTTCAAATAAGAGTGATAGCATTTTACGCCACAAGTTAAGCGCTTTAATTTTTTTATAATTTTTAATTAAACCATGTTCAGCCATGCGTTCGTAATTTTCATATGTTTGACGAAATTCTTCACCATAACAATCATGTAAATCGGTTGCTTCATCGGGTGAAAATAAGGTCCACTCATCATCACTAAAAACACGTTGCATAAATAAATCAGGGATCCAATTTGCCGTATTCATGTCATGAGTGCGACGACGATCATCGCCTGTATTTTTACGCAATTCTAAAAATTCTTCGATATCTAAATGCCAAGTTTCTAAATAAGCGCACACAGCACCTTTACGTTTGCCGCCTTGGTTTACTGCAACCGCGCTGGCATTGGCGACATTTAAGAAAGGTACGACGCCTAATGACTTACCATTGGTGCCTTTTATTTTCGCGCCCATTGCTCTAACTGGTGTCCAATCATTTCCTAAGCCACCAGCGAATTTTGATAATAAGGCATTATCTTTTAGCGCACTGTAAATTCCATCTAAATCATCTGGTACAGTGGTTAGAAAACAACTGGACAGTTGCGGTCTTGTTGTGCCTGAGTTAAATAATGTTGGTGTAGAACTCATGAAATCAAATGATGCAAGTAATTGGTAAAATTCAATGGCTCTTTTATTTTTATCATCTTCATTTATCGCTAAACCCATTGCAACTCGCATGAAAAATGCTTGAGGTAATTCAAAGCGGATTTCATTTGAATGAATAAAATAGCGATCATAAAGCGTTTGCAAGCCAAGATAACTAAATTGCATATCATTTTCTAACTGTAATGCTTCACCTAATTGTGCTAAATCAAATTGGTTTAAAGCAGGGTCTAATAATTCTAGTTCAATGCCGCGTTGAATATAAGCTTGAAAATATTCTTTATATCTTGATTGTAATTCGTAATTAAATTCACATTTTGCTAATTTTAAAAATTGAAATGCTTCGTCTCGTAATGTCGCTAGCAGTAATCTTGCAGCAGCAAAACTATAATCAGGTTCGCTTTCGATTTTGGTACGCGCTGTCATGATTAATGCTTTGCTAACATCCGCAATGGGGACGCCTTGATAAAGGTTACGAATGGTTTCTTGTAAAATTAAATTTTCATCAACGTGTTGTAAATTTGCGGCAGCGTCTTTAATAATTGCTTGGAGAAAATCATTTGATAATAATATTTTTCCGCCGTTTGGCAGCACCGCTTGGATGCTGCCTCCTGCGCTACCACCATCATCTTCCCCAAGATCCGCGTGTTTGTCCTCACGCAGTTTACGGCGTTCTTCGCGATATAGCACATAGCTTCTGGCAACTTTTTGATGGCCATGGCGCATCAGTGCTAGTTCAACTTGATCTTGAATATCTTCAATATGCAGAGTGCCACTTCCTTGCAGGCGATAATTAAATGCCTGAGTGATTTGTGCGGTTAATTCACTGACGATTTCATGAACACGAGACGATTTTGCAGCGAGTCCACCTTCTGTTGCTAGAAAAGCTTTGGTCATGGCGACAATTATTTTGTTGTCATCGTAAGGTGTAACCGCACCATTACGTCGAATAACATTTAACTGACCTGGATTGGTCAATGTTGTTGTGATTGAAATATCATCTTCATTACGTGCTGAAGTGTGTTTGGTTTCCTTTACTAATTCATTATCGACTTGCATGTTCCCTCCGCAAATAAATCATTTTTTTTATGCAAAACTATCCCTTGTACCTTACGGTAGTTTGAAAGAATTGAAATTAAAATAGATTACGCTTTGATACCACTACAGAACGTCGTCAACGTAAAATCAGATAGCGAACCCGAGAGGCCGACGACGTTTTGTAGTGACACTCAATAAACCCTATATATGGTTGTTCTCTAAGTGTTGAAACACAAGATAAGGCGTTTTTTCTTAAATTGCAATAGAATTTAACTTGGATTTCCTGTGGATATAATGTGCCCAAATATATCGTCCTGTTAACAATATCAAGAGACGCTTTTTAGTCAATAAGTTAGAGAGGTTAGTTAGAATTTAATCGAATTAAAAAACTTTTAAAAAATTTTTAATTGCGTTATGTCGCAAACTTGCAATGGAAAATTTCTGTGAACACAGAATACAATAAAAGAAAAATTGTGATGATAAAATACTAACACTTAAGGGATGAAATATCCCTTAAGTGTTGTGAGTAAAAATAAATTTAAGGTGATTAACTTTGTAATGCTTTAATTGCAGGTTTCACACCTTGTAATGCTTCTAGGCGTTCAATTAAATTTTGCATTTTTGCTTTACTTGCACTTTGTAAAACTAGGCTAACATCCGCATCAAGATCTCTTTCAGGATAGAGTAGCTTAAATGTTTCGACTTGAATTGTGCGCATTCTAATATAATTTTGATTTGTTAAAAGAGACTCTTCATTGCCTGAATTTTGATACTCTGTATTATGCTTTTGATATAACTCAATAGCCTTACTAGCGTTACCATACGCGTGTCTAAGTTGATCTATACTTTCTTCGAGTTTGTTTTCTATTTTTAGCGCTTTTGCAAATGCAAGCTCGGCATCGGCAAGCACCATATAGTTGTAGGCAATTGAATGATCAGTATCTGGGGTTTCTGCACTCTCTGCTGCTAATTTTATTCTCGAATCAAGAGCGTCTGCTGCATATTTAACAGCGAGTTCATGCTTTTCTTGTCTTGAATAAAGTTGTGCTAAATTCATATTTGTTCTTAACGATAAATCACCTAAAGCTTGGGCCATGGCATCGGAATATCTTCTTTGTTCTGGCGCATTTAAATATTTTAATGCCTCAAGAAATTGTTTTTCAGCGCCATCGAGATTACCTTGATACATGAGCGGTAGGCCAAATTCATTGCGCATATGACCACATATCAAAGTTTGTTTAAAAGTATCAGGCAAATACAAGATGGCAATTCTTGCTTCTCGTTCTGCTTCACTGATTTGACCTCTACCACGAAGGACCACAGATTGGATGTATTTCAAATAAGAGAAACAAAATTTATAATCGGGATTATTTTTATTGTGTGATAATAATTCAGATAATTGACTCAGGATAAGATCAACTGTTTTTTTATTTAATGGCCCATCACTTAAATCACTATTTCTAAAAATGGCGTGTAATGTCCAAGCAATGTGAGTGCACATCATTGTAATAGAAGTTAATAATTCTGGGTTATCAACTTTTTGCTGTGTAGAACGTGCGAGTAAATCTAAAACAGAAAGCACATAATCTCTATGAGAATCAAAATTTTCTTTCATTTTAAGAACATTGGGTTCAAAACTTTTTAGCTGAGGCTCCCATTCTGACATGATTGATAACATATTTTTTCCTTTTATTTAAGAGCGTAATATAGTATTTTAAAATTTGTGAGTAGTATATTCCTGTAAAAAACATAGCGAATATCAGAGGATAATAACAAGCGCTATAACATCCAAGAAATCATAGTATATTATTTTTATAAGGATTTCTTTTTTTTTCATTAAGTTTTACTTATGTTTATCGGCAATAATTTTCAATCCTTCGAGTGTTAACCACGGATCGATATGTTCTATGCCCTTCACGTATTGTCCAATAATTGAGGCTAATCCGCCAGTTGCAATCACTTGGCATTTTTCTAGATTATCTTGCATTTTAGTAATCATGCCTTCTAGCAAACAAATATGACCTAAAAATAAGCCAGATTGCATGGCGCTGAGAGTGTTATTACCGATGATATTTTCAGGTGGCGATAATTCTATTTTTGTTAATTGAGATGTTTTTTTAACAAGTGCTTCAAGCGTTGTTTCTAATCCAGCTGTAATAGCCCCACCCAACAATATACCTGGTTTTTTTACTGCCATCAATGTTGTCGCTGTGCCAAAATCAACGACGAGACAGTTATTTTTAAATTTTGTGTAAGCTGCTACACTATTTGCGATGATGTCACTCCCGGTACTATTAGCTGGTGAAATCGCGATTTTTATTCCTGTATCTGTTTCTGCATTTAAAATAATGGGATTTATTTGTGTTCGCGATGCGAGCATCGAGGATAAAATTTCAGTTAAATTTGGTACGACAGAACTAATAATAATTTTATTAACTTGTTGTAGTGATAAATTTTTTTCAGCAAACAATTGATGCAACAAAACAGCATATTCATCTGGCATGCGATTTTCATCGGTTTTAATACGCCAATGATGTATCCATGTGTTATCATGAGTAAGTCCAAGGACAATGTTTGTATTTCCAATATCGATAGCTAAGAGCATGTTCATGCCTCTAATGAATTTAAAAGGTAAGTCTAAACAATGTCAGAAAAGAATGCGAGAATCATTAATTGGGTATTAATTTTTTTAGCCTCAATCGGAGTGGCGTATTTTTTATATGATAAAATTCCTGTGGATTATGGTCACTATAAAACATTAATTCAATCAAACCCAAATGCAGTTGTTGCGGGGCAAATTTTAGGTTGTGCACTGGTTATTTTTGCTATCACTTGCTTATGTTACAAATTAACCTTTTATATGTTTTATATCAGTAACAAACAAAAAACCTATCTTTATCCTTTCTTAATGGCATGGATGGTTTGGGGGATTGTATCTTTTATTGGCATTCATTTGTTTTTGAATTGATCTTAATACTGGGATTGCATTCCACAAAAAACATTCGTGAATGCGAGATATCGATAAATGAATCGGATAAAGCTCGGAGTTGCGCGAGCGATGCTTGAACGGATTTATCTTGCATTGTTACTTGTAATTCATTGGCATTATTCCAATAAAATTCAATAAAACCATCATAAGGTGGTGCGGTACCACGCTCTAACATAAAATTAGTATTGGCTTCTATAAGCAAGGTTAAGTTGAAATCAAGCGATTTTACTTTAGCAATTTTTGCAAACTCAAGGAGTTTATTACGATAATCCGTATTCCAAATAGTGCGGAATTCTTCCGTGGAAATATCAACACCTTTCCGCACACAGAAAATAAGCTTAATCATATCAACCTCAATTTCAACGTTACACTATAAGATTAGACTATTCTCGCCAAATTGAGCATCTATTTTGTAATTAATCCTTATAAATATCTAAATATTAAATTAATATTTATGAATCCAATTATGAGTTTTTAATAACCTTGAAAAGGAAAAATTCTGACTAGTCTATTTAAGAAGGGATAATCATTAAGAAAGTCTCTTTATTCATGATGTTAAATTTGGGGTTTTAAATTAGTTATGCGGATTTTCTTTTAACTTTCTGAATAATATGATAAATTCGAACACAGGATCGTGCGAGGTTTGTAATGGATGCCATATTAACTAATATTATTACCAATGCTTTTCATGCAGGATTTTTGTTTATTTATTTTATTTTTGCTTTGTATTATTGGCAAAAAAAAATAAATAATTTTACTGGCTTGATTGTGGTTTTTTTTCTCCTCATTTTTTTACTAAAGGTGGGCGGAGTATTCGCACATTATTATCATGATAGTTCAATTAACAACATGATTTGGTATGCGATAGCTTGTGGTGTGTTTTGTTTATCTGTTGTAACGGCTTTTGCCATAGAATTTAATTTGCTTATGAAATTTATTATTGTATTGGTGACATTCGTTTTTATTGTTGGATTTATTATAAAACTTAATTTTATTTTTATTGCGATCCCTATAATGTTTATATATGCGGTTTCAGCGTTTTTAACACTGGGATATGCGCGAACAGGATTTATTTTGGTTGTCTTGTCGAATATTTTTTGGATAGTCGCGCGTGAGATAACACAATATTATTTAGGTAAAACCTTACCCGTTAATTTCCGATATGATAATGATGTTTACCATCTTTTGTTAATTATATCGACGTATTTAATTTTTCTCGGTGTGAAAAAAGGACAATGGTCCTCAGTCACATAAAGCCTGTTCTAAATCTTCAATTAAATCTTGGCAATTTTCTATTCCTACTGAAATCCGAATGAAGCTATCGCTAATACCGAGTTCAACACGTTTTTCTTTTGGAATTGATGCATGGGTCATGATTGCAGGATGTTCAATTAAACTTTCCACGCCACCTAAACTTTCTGCTAAAGTAAATATTTTTACTTTTTCTAAAAATGCTTGGGCTTTTGCTAAGCCGCCTTTAATTTCAAAAGATAATACGCCACCAAACCCGCGCATTTGTTTTTTAGCAAGTTCATGTTGAGGGTGAATTGTTAAACCAGGATAATAAACTTTGTTAATCGTTGAATGTGAGGATAACCACTCTGCAATTGCCATGGCATTAGCACAATGTTTTTCCATGCGAAGCGCGAGTGTTTTGACACCTCTTAATGCTAAGAAACTATCAAAAGGTCCAGCGATTGCGCCAGCAGAATTTTGTAAATAGCCAAGACGTTCAGCTAAATCATCGTTATCGCCAACTACCGCGATGCCATTTACGACATCAGAATGGCCATTAATAAATTTAGTGGCGGAGTGAACGACAATATCAAATCCAAAATCGAGTGGGTTTTGTAAATAGGGCGAGGCGAAGGTATTATCCATAACGGCTATCAACTTATTTGTTTTTGCAAAGTCAGCAATAGCTTTTAGATCAACTAGTTTTAAAAGCGGATTAGTTGGCGATTCAACCCAAATCATTTTACTATTATTTTGTAAAGATTTTTCCAAATTTTCGTTATTAGAAAGATCAGTGAAGCTAAATTTCAATCCGCTCGATCTTTCTCGCACATTTTTAAAAAGACGATAACTTCCACCATAAAGATCATCCATGGCAATGACATGATCACCATGATTTAATAATTCTAATACAGTTGCTGTTGCCGCCATGCCTGAAGCAAATGCAAAACCTTGTTTACCATTTTCGAGATCGGCAATACAACGCTCATAAGCCATGCGTGTTGGATTTTGTGTGCGAGAATATTCATAGCCTAAATGTTTTCCTGGGCTAGATTGCGCATAGGTAGAAGTCGCATAAATCGGTTGCATGACTGCACCGGTTGAAGGATCCGGAGATTGACCAGCATGAATGACACGGGTAGAAAAATGTTTTTTACTCATAGCGCACGCTCTTTTTTAATTTGTAATTTACGTTGATGATTAATTAAATCAATAGCAGTAATTAATCCTAGGAATTGTTCACCTTCCATTATGGCAATAGCTTGGTATTTATTAAACATAGGTAGTAACACATCGATAGACGTTGTGACTGGTGCTTTGCCATAGTCTGCCATCATAATTGTTTTAACGGGTTTATCGAAATCAGCATCTTGATAAACAGATTGTAAAATATCAGCTTCACAGACTAAGCCTAATAATTCTTTATCTGCCATGACAGGTATTTGCGAAATACCATAAGTTAGCATATGTTTTTGCGCAGTGGCGATGGGTTCTTCAGGGGAAATCGTTGTTGTGGCATGTCTGTGATATGGTCTGGCGATAATGTCGCGTAAATCATTGTAGGTTTCACGTTCGATGAAAGCTTGGTTCCACATCCATTCGTCATCAAACATTTTAGAAAGATATTTATTACCGGTATCACAAGAAAATGTGATAACCCGTTTGGGTTCAGTTTGTTCACGACAATATTTTAAGGCAGCGCTTAAATGGGTTCCCGTTGAAGAGCCTGCTAGTACGCCTTCTTTTTTTAATAATTCACGACCCGCATCGAACGATTCGGCATCAGAAATTGTATAGGCTTTTGTGACTAAATTAATATCACAAATGCTGGGAATAAAATCTTCACCAATCCCTTCAACAAGCCATTTACCAGGAGTGGGTTTCACACCCGTGTTAACGACATCGGCTAGAATTGATCCTTTGGGATCAGCTAAAATCATTTCAGTATGAGGTGACTTTTCTTGTAGAAATTTAGCGATTCCATTAAATGTTCCGCTTGTTCCCATGCCGTAAACAACAGCATCAATTCGTTTATTCATTTGTTGCCAGATTTCAGGACCTGTTGATTCATAATGTGTTTGTGGATTTATTGGATTGGCAAATTGATTTACATAAAAAGCATTGTCCATTTTGTTCGCAATACTTTCTGCTAAATCTTGATAATAATCAGGGTGACCTTTTTCAACATCGGAACGTGTGGTGATAACTTCTGCGCCCATTGCTTTTAAATGAATAATTTTTTCTTTACCCATTTTATCTGGCATGACTATAAGTAATTTATAATTTTTTAACGTTGCTATTAAAGCTAAACCTAATCCGGTATTACCTGCTGTGGCTTCTACAATTGTGCCACCAGGTTTAAGTTGTCCTTTTTTTTCGGCATCTTCTATCATTTTTAGTGCAATGCGGTCTTTGATTGAACCACCAGGGTTTAAATGTTCTAATTTTAAAAAAAGTTGGCAGCAACCGGTATCAAGATTTCTTAGTTCTAATAATGGCGTATTACCGATCATATCGAGTGTGCTTTCATAAACATTCATAGTGATAACCCTGTTATATATTTTAGTGCGTTACTATAGCGGTGTTTAACGTATTTCACAATTGGGGTGAGTGCTGTTTTCGCTGATATAGTCACAAATATTTTCTAATTGTTTGAGATCAATTTGATCGAAATTTGCAAGTTTATCACTATCGATATCTAGTACTGCGACAATTGTTTTGTTGACAATTAAAGGAATAACAATTTCAGAACGACTTTGACTATCACAGGCAATATGACCGGAAAATTCATCGACATCATCGACAATTATCGACTGCTTGTTAGCTAAGCTTGTTCCACATACACCTCTACCTTTCCCTATTTCAATACAAGCAGGTTTACCTTGAAATGGACCCAATATGAGGTTTTGTTCTTTTGCAATATAAAATCCAGCCCAATTAACATGGGGTAAACTGTTATATAGAATACTAGCGGTTTGTGCATAATTTGTATACCAGGGATAATTTTGATTAATCAAGCTGGGAATTTGTTGCGCTATTGTATGATAAAGGTTTATTTTTTCATTATTTGTCATAGATCTACCCATAATTTACTGAAAATAGTTTAAAATAACAGAGTTTAAATTACATGTTAAGCGGAGTAAACTTATGGAAACTGTGGCCATTGTTATTGTTGTCCTTGCACTAATATTAATTTTTAAAGCAGTCACGCTAGTTCCTCAAGGTTCTAATTATACCGTTGAACGTTGGCGTCGATATACTCATACACTCGATCCCGGTTTTCATATGATTGTTCCATTCATGGATGCCATCGGTGCAAAAATGAATATGATGGAAAATGTATTAGACATTCCTTCACAAGAAATTATTTCACGTGATAATGCCCAAGTTACTGTTGATGCGGTTGTGTTTTTTCAAGTCGTTGATGCAAAAGCCGCTGCTTATGAAGTTAATCGTCTTACTCATGCTATGCGAAATTTAACGATGACAAATATTCGTACGGTATTAGGTGCGATGGAAGTGGATGCTATGTTATCCCAACGTGATGGTATTAATTCTCAGTTATTGCATGTTATAGATGAGGCAACCACACCGTGGGGTGTCAAAGTAACGCGTATCGAAATTAAAGAAATCACACCACCAAAAGATTTAGTGGATTCGATGGCGAGACAAATGAAAGCAGAGCGGGATAAGCGCGCAAAGATTTTAGAAGCAGAAGGTGAAAGACAATCTGATATTCTACGCGCAGAGGGTAAAAAACAATCTGTCATTCTTGATGCAGAAGCTGAAAAAGAACGTGCGTTTCGTGAAGCGGAAGCAAGAGAAAGAACAGCTCAAGCTGAAGCAAAAGCAACACAAATGGTTTCAGATGCTATTGCTACAGGTAATATTCAAGCGATCAATTATTTCGTGGCGCAAAAATATGTTGAAGCGATTGAAGCAATGGCAAGTTCACCTAATCAAAAAGTAATTTTTATGCCACTCGAAGCAAGCAGTGTGATTGGTTCGCTAGGTGGTATTGCTGAATTAGCTAAAGAAGCCTTTAGCAAGAGAGATGGAGCCTAACCATGTTTGAATCATTGTTTACAGACTTTAATTATCTACATTGGATTGTTATTGGTGTAGTGATATTAATTTTTGAATTAATCGGTGCGGGTGGATTTTTATTTTGGACCGGTTTAGCCGCAATTATAACCAGTATTGTTGTTTGTCTAATTCCTACATTGGGTTGGCCAATTCAAATTTTAATATTCGCTGTTCTTACCGTGATTGTCACTTTTTGTTGGTGGAAATATTTAAAAACACATCCATTCGAAAAAAAATCGGATGCGCCAAATCTCAACCAACGCAATAAACGGTATATTGGACGTGTTTTCACTCTCGATGAAGCGATAGTTAATGGTCGAGGAAATGTGCGAGTGGATGATAGTCGTTGGCGTGTCGAGTGTGATAAAGATTATCCAGCAGGTACCAAGATTGAAATTACGGGCGCAGATGGCGTAGTGTTAAAAGGTACTAAAGCTGACAAGGAAGGAGAGTGAGTGATCATATTTTACAAACAGAACGATTAGGATGGGCATCCTATTCTTTAATTTTTACTGGCGGTTTTGTTTGTATACTTGGGGTCACCTCATTATTAGTTTGGTATTTGCAGGGGCATTCATTTGGTAAATGGATGAATCCATTTGTTACCTTAAATGATGGCGCATCATTGGGTTTCATTATTTGTGGTTTAGGTTTATTGTCTTCAGCTTTAAGAAATTGGCGTTTAGCTATTTTTTTAGGGTTTTTAATTATTATTTTAAATTTATTAGCTATCATTCGATTTTTTTTCATCTTGTCGCCAGAAACCAATAATATTTTGGGTTTATTAACGACAGGTACAATACAAATGCGCCCAATTTCACCTAATGTTAGTTTACCCTTTTTATTTGTGGGTATAGCAATTGTTTGCATTCGCAATGTCATGTCACAAGATGAAAACTCTGTATTTCTTGGTATTTTAGGATCGTTAATTATTGCCTTAGGCCTAATTAATTTTTTTGGTGCGAATAACGACATATTAACTGTTTATGGTTGGGCTCACTTATCCTATAACGCAATTACGACAGCTATCGGTTTTATTTGTTTAGGAATTGGGGTGATTGCTTGTGCTTGGCATAAAACATCTGGAAGTGAATCAGGCGCAATTAGATTATTACCTATTTTTATTGTTACGATAGTTATTATCGTTACTTTATTACTTTGGCAGGCGTTAATTTCACAAAAGAGTAGCAATATTTATCGAATGACTGAGATTGAGTCGAAGGCAGTAAAAAACGAAATTATTTCGCGCATGCAATCTCGAGTGAATAGTCTTGTTCGCATGTCAAAGCGTTGGGAAAGAAGTGGGGGCACATCCCGTCATGAATGGGAAGCCGATGCAACAGCGCATGTTTTGGATAATTTTGGTTATGTTGCATTAGAGTGGGTCGATAGAAATTTTAATATTCAATGGGTGGTACCTAAAAAAGGGAATGAAGCTGCCGTTAATTTAAATGCGGCATTTGAAGATCGAAGAGGTCAAGCATTGTTTGCAGCGAGTAAAAATAGAAAAATTACAATGACTCGCGCAATTAATTTATTACAAGGTGGTAAGGGATTTTTAATTTATATTCCATTACGAGTTAAAAAACAATTTGATGGTTTCTTGCTTGCAGTAGTTCGTTACAAACCTTTATTTAATTCTATATTACGTGACGGTATTGCGCCTGGCTATAATATTAGACTCTATGATGGTGATGAATTGATTTATCAACGAAATAAATTAGAACAATCTCTTCGTGAAAAATGGTCAACTTACACAATTATCAATTTATTTGGTGTTCAATGGCGTTTACAAGTTTGGCCAACTGCTAGAATTTTACAGTTAGAACAATCAGCACTACCATCTTTGACCTTAGTCATGGGTTTAATGATGGCATTATTGTTAGGATTGTCGATTCGATTTGCCCAATTAGCGCAACTGAGAACGCGTGAAATGGAAGATTCTAATGTCGATCTTAAACGTGAAATATTAAATCGGGAACGTGCTGAAGCGGCAAAACGAGAAATGGAAAAAGTCTTATTACAAAGTCAAAAGATCCAAGCAATTGGTACCTTAGCTGGTGGAATTGCCCATGATTTCAATAATATTCTATATTCTATTATTGGATATGTTGAAATGGCGCGTGACGATTCAGATAAGCAAAGTATTATTTATCGAAATCTTACTAATGTGTTAGAAGGTGCAAAACGAGGGCAAGAATTAGTCAGTCAAATTTTATCTTTTTCTCGACAACAACAATATAAATTTAAAATTGTCTCACTTAGGTCTGTGATGAAAAATACACTCACCTTAGTCAATCCTTCCATTCCACCAACCGTTGATCTTGAATACTTTTTATATGAAGGACAAGATAATGTTTATGGTAATGCAACACAATTAGAACAAGTCTTCATCAATTTAATTAATAATGCGGTCGATTCAATGGAAGAGGGCGGCAAAATTATCTTGCGTACTTCATATCGCGAAAATGATGAAGGGTTTTTACGGCTACATCCCGAGTTAAAACAACCCTCGTACTTTATAATAGAATTTCAAGATACAGGTATGGGGATGGATGAAGCGACTAAACAAAGAATTTTTGAACCATTTTTTACAACTAAAGAAGTAAATAAGGGAACGGGTTTAGGAATGGCTATTGCACATGGTATCATTCACGATCATAATGGTGAAATCACAGTTGAGAGTACAGTTGGCATCGGAACGAGTGTTTATATATACTTACCCGCCTGTATCGAAGTCGAAAATGGAGAAACATAATGGCCCATATTTTATTAGTAGAAGATGATAAATTAGTCCAAGACATGCTCAGTCAAGTATTAGAGCGCGATGGCCATAAGGTGACAGGGGCTTGTGATGGTGAAGATGCCTTAGCGGTGCTTCAAGATTGTCATCCAGATGTTATTGTCACAGATATTATTATGCCTAAAAAAAGTGGCACCGCATTAATTAAAGAAGTTAAAGAAAGACATCCCAATATGAAGATTGTTGCAATATCAGGCGGTGGACGTTCAGATCCAATTGGTTATTTGGATTTATCTGAAGAGTTAGGTGCTGATATTTCTTTTGCAAAACCTGTCGAACCTAAAGCGTTATTAATGACAATTACGTTATTGACGATGGAATAACGATTATTTATTTATCGAGTCATAAATTGTCGTAATTTCTTTAAGTAATTTTTTGCTAATCCCATTATGAGGTGCGCCATCTAACATGGGAATTATTTTATTAAGCTCGGGATATTTACCAGAACGTAGTGCTTTAGGAAGTTGATGCATGTAGATTTGATAATCTCTATCATCTTGGCGAAAAAATATGGCGCTGTTATTTTTTAAGCGATTCACATATCGAATTCCATCTAAATGATCATATTCATGCTGAAAAACCCGTGCTCTAAAATTATCGTATTGTTCTTCAAAAATATTTCCTTCGCTATCATAAGCTTTAATTTTAATTGTTTTATAACGACTCACATGGCCCATTAATTGCTGATGCGGTTCGTTAAAAACGGAAAAGCAGGCTTCCCAGTCGGTTAAGCGTTTATCATCAATAATTTCATATTGTGGATTAATATATGTTGTTAAGGAATGTCCTGCATTGTCTCCACGAGAATGTTCTTCATCGATCCCAATCAAAAAAACTCGCGCATTCCAACCGACTTGAGGTGCGGCTAATCCGACCGCCGGCATGGATGGATACATGTCTAACATTTGTTGAATATTATTTTGGACTTCTTCAGAGGTAATTTCTGATAGCGGAATAGGATCTGTTTTTGTGGTTAGTAAACAGTTATGCATGTGAATGATATCTAATTTCATTGTTGTTCTCTTATTGCAAAAAGTAAGTTAAATCTAAAACCGGAGACGTCAAACCTAATTGTATTATCACAGCAGTAATTTGACCTCTGTGATGTGTGCCATGATTAAAGACATGTAATAAACTACCAATAAGTGGTTTTTTTTGTTGGTTACCATGTGTATCGAGATAAACACATGGGTTCTGCATATTATCTTCTTCGAGATCTTTAATGAATTTTATCCAGGTACTCGCCTGCTGTAAAAGTTCATTGGCTAATAAATTTCGATCTGAAAATAATTCATCTGCTAATGATTTAATGATGATTGGTTTTTTAATAATTCGACCATACCAAAGTTTGTCAACTAATAAAAGGTGATTAAGCGTACCATGAATACTTTGGAAAAAAAGACCCTTATTCGCTTTGTAGTCATCATCGGGAATAGTTTTAACATGTTTCAGCAATTCATCATAGGCATAATGATGATAAAAAGCGAATGTCAAAAATGTTGATTTTAGTTGCATTGATGGTTTCCTATTTTATTAATAAGGCAGCAAGTGCGTGCCGATTTTCAGATAATAAAATATTGAACGTGCGACAAGCTGCCTTAGTATCCATGCATTCTACGCCAATACCTTGTTGTTGAATGCTAATTAATAATTTTGGATCGATAAATTCCATTTTGCTGCCAGAGCCAAACAAAATAATTTCGGGCGACATGCTAATTAGGGAATCGATATGTGAGTGATTAATCTCTGTAATTGAATTAGGTGACCAAGGATGGATTAGTTCACTTGCTGAAATAACAATACTTGTAAAAAGCCAATCATCATTGACTTGAATGGCGCCTGGTTTGTAGCCTTTAACTTGATATTTCGCAGTTTGATTGTCAAGACACAACTGCATAATTTTCTCCGATTTAAAATTTAAAGATTATAACGTTTTTCCTAACGCTTGTGCAGCGTATATGGTAACATATTTGAGGATAAATGCTGTGTGGGTGCAAAGCATGGATGATTTTCGACGCATAAAACGCTTACCTCCTTATGTTTTTAATATTATCGATGATATAAAATTAGAATACATTAAACGTGGTATTGAGATCATTGATTTTGGTATGGGTAATCCCGATCAAGTGACGCCTAAACCGATAATCGATCGTTTATGCCATTCAGTTTATGAAAAAGATGCTTGTCGTTATTCAGCCTCGAGAGGAATATTGAGATTAAGACAAGCAATTTGTGATTGGTATTTTCGTCATTTTAATGTGAGTTTAAATCCTGAAACAGAAAGTATTGTAACAATAGGATCAAAAGAAGGTATTGCTCATTTAGCCTTAGCGACAACAGGGCCCGGTGATACGGTGCTAGTTCCGACACCTTCCTATCCTATTCATACTTATGGTTTTGTCATTGCAGGTGCTAATGTAGTTCATGTTCCTTTGCAAAATAAAGAAAATTTTTTTCATGATTTAGAGCAAGCGATAAAAAATAATTCACCCATTCCTAAAATGATCGTTCTAAATTTTCCAGCTAATCCCACAACACAATGCGTTGAAATAGATTTTTTTGAAAAAGTCATTCAACTTGCAAAAGAATATCGGATTTGGGTATTACAAGATTTTGCTTATGCTGATTTAGCTTTTGATAATTATCAGCCACCCTCTATTTTACAAGTGGAAGGTGCGAAAGAAGTAGCAGTAGAAACTTTTTCATTATCTAAATCTTATAATATGCCAGGTTGGCGTATTGGTTTTGTGAATGGTAATGAGAAACTCATTAATGCGTTAGCAAGAATAAAATCTTATATGGATTACGGAACATTTACGCCAATCCAAGAAGCTGCCATTACGGCATTAGAGAGCGAAGATAAAATAATTCATGAAGTAAAAAATACCTATCAACAAAGACGTGATGTGTTATGCCAAGCGCTACAGGATGAATGTCAATGGTTTGTCGAAAAGCCAAAAGCAACGATGTTTGTGTGGGCAAAAATTCCTGAGCCCATGCGTAATATGGGATCGTTAAAATTTTGTGAATTTTTAATTCAACATGCTGGTGTGGCTCTATCTCCAGGAATTGGCTTTGGTGAATTAGCTGATGAATATGTGCGTTTTAGCTTAGTTCAAGATATTCCAACTATTCATAAGGCAACGAAAAAAATAGGACATGCTTTTATTAAATTTTAAAAATTATAAAATTATCTAAAACTGTCTTCTGATAATTTTAAATTAATCTGTCGTTAAGAGGTAAAATAGTGCAACAAACTATTAATATAGGATTATTAGGATTAGGTACCGTTGGCCAAGGTGTTGTAAATTTAATTAAAAAAAATCGTGAAGAAATTAAACGGCGTATTGGTCATGATATTGTTATTAAACAAGCAGCCGTTAAAAATCTTAATAAAAAACGTGATATTGATTTAAGTCAAATAGAGTTAGTTGATGATCCTTTGGTGGTTGTCAATAATCCTGAAATTGATATAGTCATTGAGTTAATTGGTGGTAATGATTTTGTCAAACAAACAGTATTAACCGCTTTACAATTAGGCAAACCTGTGGTGACTGCTAATAAAGCCATGATTGCAGAACATGGTGAAGAAATATTTGCAACTGCGCGAAAACACCAAACTCTAGTCACGTTTGAAGCGGCAGTTGCCGGTGGTATCCCTATAATTAAAGTATTACGTGAAGGATTAAGTGCGAATAAAATAGATAGAATCGCAGGCATCATAAATGGAACAGCAAATTTTATTTTATCGAGCATGTCAAAAGAGAAACGCGAGTTTAATGAAGTATTAAAAGAAGCTCAGGAAAAAGGTTATGCCGAAGCCGATCCCAGCTTTGATATTGATGGCATTGATGTTGCGCATAAACTCGCAATCATTGCGGCTTGTGCTTTTGGTACGCCTTTACAGTATCATGAAATTCATCGTGAAGGCATTTCATTTATTACTCCTCGAGATGTGTTATACGCAGAACAATTAGGTTATTGCATAAAACAGTTAGGGATCGCAATTCGTAGTAATCAAGGTTTACAATTACGTGTTCATCCAACAATGATCCCAAGCTCTTCCGTATTAGCGCATGTAAATGGTGTGATGAATGCCATCTTAATTCATGGTGATGCGGTGGGCTCCACTGTTTATTATGGTGCAGGTGCTGGCAGCCGCCCAACTGCTTCAAGTGTTATCGCTGATATATTAGATGTCATAAGAGTAAGAGATGTTAAAGCTGCTCATCGAGTTCCACACATGGCTTATTTACATGAAAATCGTCAACACTTACCAATGCAATCGATGGATGACTTAATTTGCGCTTATTATATTAGGTTACATGTTAATGATGAAGCGGGAGTCTTAGCTGATGTGACTAAAATTTTAGGTGAAGAAAATATTAGTATAGAAGCACTCTTACAAAAAGAATATCAAGATAAAGATCAAACGGTACCAATTATTGTAATTACGCATTTAGTACGTGAACAACATATTCGTCAAGCAGTAATGAGATTAGAAAAATTAGAATCAGTTAAAGCAAAAGTGATTTATATTAGAATTGATCAATTAACGTAAAATTTGTTAATTTTGCACAAAACAGTCATTAGGTCCCAGATAATAGATGCGACTAATTTCTTCACTGACAGTAAAATTATGACAAGTTGTCGGTTGTGATGAATCTGCAAAATGAAAATTAATAGGAATATTTTGATTAATTGTAATGCCCGCGTCTTGTAATTGTTTTGAAGTCACTTCAAATACATTTCCAAACGAGTTAAAATACGCCGGAATTTGATTGGCATCAACGGATTGAATTGGTGTTGTGCTTGCATCGATAATAAATATTGATCCAGGATTGTTATTGGCCAATGCCGTTGTCGCAAAAAGTAATAAGATAACTAGATATTTCATTTCTGAAGTTTACCTACTTTGACGCAAAACTATTTGCACTAGTTTAGTATTATGCATTAAAAATCTTAAATTTAAAACCTGTAATATTTCGTGTAAAGTACCATTTATTTATTAAATTATGGGGTAAATCATGTCAGAAAATCAGGGTGTAAATTTAATCGGTGTTGTTGCAAAAATTACCGCTAAAAGTGATGAAATCGAAAGGGTGAAATCTGTATTATTATCATTGGTAAAACCAACTCATCAAGAATCGGGCTGTATTTATTATCAATTATTCCAAGATCAAACAAATAAAAATGAATTCACATTTATGGAACATTGGAAAAGCAATCATGATTTGGATTTACATAAACAAACTTCACATTTTGTTGAAGGTTTTTCCCAATTAGAACCCTTAATTGCAAAACCTATAACGGTTTCTGTTATGGATCCCATATCATCTTGAGTCGTTAATTTTTAATATGGTCTGAATTGATTAAAATACCAAAAATCACTACGCCAGTACCAAGGTTTCCAATAATGGGGATACCATTTTCCATGACGCCAATAAACCATTGGCCAACGTTGCCAACGTGCGACGCGACAAATGCCAATTGTCCCGCTCGGTTGGCGGCAGCGTAAATCTTGGTAATGGCAATCAGGTGGCGGTGGGGAAATTTCCGCGCATGAACTAAGACACAATATAAATAGTGAGATCAGTATAACTTGTAATAATTTCATCACTCGAATCTATCCTTAATTCTGAATAAGCTCATATTACCAGCAACAAGATATAAAATTCAAAATAATATTATATCCCAGATTAACTGGTGATTGATGTTACTTCGCTTCTGCATTTGAAACAGGTATAGTATACCTTACGTATTGCAACTTTCAGGTTACTATAAAAAGTGTTTATCTTTGGTCGATATCTTAAATTTGGTAATATCGCAACGTTAAGTGAATGGGTTCGAGTTGCAATTTATTAAGTAAGTGAGAAGGTTATGTCAAAATCATATCAGGGATTGATTCAACGTTATAGATCTAGACTACCATTAGATCCCAATAGTATTGTCGTTTCATTGAACGAAGGGAATACACCGTTATTACAACTACAAAACTTACCAAAAAAATTAAATATGGATCTTACTATTTATGTGAAATATGAAGGATTAAATCCCACCGGTTCTTTTAAGGATCGTGGTATGACTGTGGCCGTCAGTCATGCTAAGTCACAAAATAGTCAGGCTGTGATTTGTGCTTCAACGGGAAATACCTCAGCCTCGGCAGCAGCTTATGCCGCAAGAGCAGGGATGCAATCTTTCGTTATAATTCCTGAGGGTAAAATTGCCATGGGAAAATTAGCGCAAGCTATCATGCATGGTGCAGTGATTCTACAAATAGCTGGAAATTTTGATGATGGAATGCGAATTGTTAAATCATTAACAGAACAATTACCCATTAGTTTAGTCAACTCAGTTAATCCTTATCGTATACAAGGTCAAAAAACGGCAGCCTTTGAAATTATTGACGAACTACAAATTTCGCCCACTTATCATTGTTTGCCCGTTGGGAACGCTGGCAATATTACGGCTTATTGGTTAGGTTATAATGAATATTACAATGATAAAATTATTTCAACAAAACCAATTATGCTAGGCTATCAAGCAGCTGGTGCTGCGCCCTTGGTATTAGGAAAACCCGTTTTAAATCCTGAAACAGTTGCCACTGCAATTCGAATTGGACAACCACAATCAGCAGCCGGTGCTATTAACGCAACAACGGAATCTAAAGGTTGGTTTCGTGCTATTACGGATGAAGATATTTTACATGCGCAATTTCTACTGGCTGCGAATGAAGGTATTTTTTGTGAACCCGCTTCTGCGATTTCTTTGGCAGGATTGATCAAAGATTATGCTGATGACAAAATAAAAAAAGGATCACAGGTCGTTTGTACTTTAACCGGGCATGGCTTAAAAGATCCTGATATTGCATTACAAAACACTGATAAAAATCCTCTGCAACGAGTAGCGGCTGAGGAAGATGAAATTAAAATATTAATCGAAAAACAACTAGGAAATTAAAAAATTTATGTCAAAGACCACGTTATCAATTTACTTACCAATGTTATTACCAGAGAATAACCAACAACTTGCTTATTTAAATCCTGCTCAATTATCGATCCCAAATTTAACAACAATATTATCGCGCGCAAAAATTTGTCAAGGATACGATGATAAATTAGAGCATCATTTATTTACCTTATTTAATATTCCTGTTCATAAAGATTTTCCGTTGGCTGCTTTTCGTGGATTAACGGATGGTTTAGACACTTCACAAGATTGTTGGATGTGTATTGATCCTGTTTCGCTACTTATTGATCACAATGCCATATATCTTAAAGATAATTTAGGCCTAAATTTATCCGAGGATGAATTAAGTGAAATAAGATTAGATATGTTGAGTTTATTAAAATCTGAATCGCTCGAAGTGTATACGCCTCATTCTTGTCGATGGTATGCGAAACTCAATAGCGTACCTGATTTAACAACAACACCATTACCCGAAATTATTGGCAAAGATGTTTCGCATTATCTACCAAAAGGAAATGCAAAAACCTATTGGCACGGTTTAATGACTGAGTTACAAATGTTACTCCATGTCAATGCAAGCAATCAAAAAAGAAAAACGGAAGGCAAAGAAGATATTGCAAGTTTATGGTTTTGGGGAATAGGCGAACTCCCAACTCCTGTCAAATCATTATGGCAAACTGTATATACTGCTAATCCTATTGCGGCAGGCATGGCGTTACATAATGGGATTAATTTATGTGATATTCCAAATAATTTACTCGAGATTAATCAAGCCGGAAATCATTTAATTATTGATGAACCTTGCCGTGAAATAGTGTGGCATGGTGATGTATTCGAATGGCGAGAAAAAATAGAATTTCTCGATAATACCTTACTCAAAAATTGTCTTGATTTTGTAGCTGAGGACAATGAGTTAGTTTTATTCCCTGGCAATGGCAAGGGATATCAGTTAAATAAAAAATTACTAAAAAAACTCGTTCCCTCACCCAATAAATTACCCTGGCTTACTAAATCATGAAGATACAGCTTTCTGCCTCAGTGCGTTTATGGTGGATTTGTATTGCGATATTAATGGTTTTTTTTATCATATCTAATGATTTTATACGTTATAGTTTGTTTTTATATTATTTAGCATCACATAATGATTATTCGTTAAAAGTAAATCAATATTATCTAATTAGTTATTATCTGACTTTTAGTATGAGTATTTTTATTAGTATGAATATTATGACTCATATCGGGCCTAGACGTTTAGTGTTTTTCGGGTTAATTATTTATTTTATTGCTTTAGCGTTAAGTTTGATATCAAATAATATTTTTATTTTAATATCTTCGCGATCGTTGCAGGGTATTGGTAGTGCTTTTTTAATTCTTAGTTCAATAAAATTACTTAAAATAGTCTTTCCTGAAAACAAATACAAAATGATCTTTCATTTATTACTGTCTACTATTCTTATTTCGATTATATTAGCACCATTTTTAACATTATATCCTATCGCTAAACCTTATATGGTTCTTATGATTATCGCTTTTTTCATGTTGCTTATAAGTACTAAGCGTGAACCCTGGGAAGCGAATAAAAATAAAATGAATTGGCTATCCATTGCATTATTAGTTTTAACTGTATTATGTTTGTTTTTTGCGTTATCTAATATCGATCTTTGGCATATTAGTCTGAATTTTTGGTCAATTATAATTTTTATTGGAATGGTGTTTTTTGTATTATTAATTATTTACGAAAACCAACAACTTGTCCCATTAATCCAGCCTGAGATTTTTGATTATTCTTCGTTTGTGTTAAGTTCTATCACGTTATTTTTAGTATTATTTTGTATAGGCGCAAATTTTTACTGTATTTGTCTTTATCTACACACCCATTATTTTTTATCAATGTGGCAAATGGCCTTTATTACTTTCGCCTATAGTTTTAGCTTCGCGTTATGCTGTTTAATTTCTTGTTTTTTTAATATTAAACTGCCAACGCTATTATTTACAATGTTAGTGTTACTTATTATTAATGGGCTCTTTTTTTATTTCATTACACAATTAAGCTTACTCTATATCATTATTTTATTTAGCTTGGTAGGCATCACTTTTGGATTATTATTCTTTAACTTTCCACGATTAAATACTTTAGTTTTACCTGAGAATTATCGTTTTTCAGCTTGGGCATTTATGTTAATGATAGGTGCTATTGCTCTGAGTGTGTCAGTTGCTATTGCAAATTCAATTATTTTAAATAGTAACCAACGAGTTTTTCAATTAATTAAAAATATTTCATTTCCAATTGATAAATATTTCCCATTTTGGCTTAATCATGCTGTAGAACAATATCCTCTAGTCAATTATTCACTACCACATTCAGTGATCATGATATTGCATAAGCAATTTGTGAATGGCTTAAACCAAATATTTTTACTCAATATTATCATTTTACTCTTGGCTCTGATGATCACTCGTTATATGATCCAATCTCAAATTCAATAGCAAGGTAGGGCTATGACTGCTAAAACGATTGTTCGTCGTGAAAATTGTCATGATCAAATAGCTTCGTTATCAGGAATGAATCCACTATTATCAAGGATTTATTATTCAAGGGGTGTGAGAACACCTGAAGATGTAAATCACGATATTAAAGGGTTAATTCCTTTTGAGGAAATGCTTAATATTGACCAAGCAGTTTTACATTTAAGCGAAGCGATTTTCGCGCAAAAAAATATTCTTATCATTGGTGATTTTGACGCAGATGGCGCAACATCAACTTGTGTTGCTGTTACCGCTTTACAAGCATTTGGCGCTAAGAACGTCGATTATTTAGTGCCTAATCGTTTTGAATATGGTTATGGTTTAACACCTGAAATTGTTGAAGTTGCACTTAGCAAAAAACCAGATTTAATAATTACTGTCGATAATGGTATTGCGAGTATTGCTGGTGTTGCAAGTGCAAATAAACATGGTCTTCAGGTTATTGTGACTGATCATCATTTACCGGGTGATGAATTACCTGATGCGCTAGCAATTGTTAATCCAAATCAACATGGCTGTCCATTTCAAAGTAAAAATATTGCGGGTGTTGGCGTTATTTTTTATGTGATGTTAGCGTTAAGAAGTTATTTGCAGAAAATTAATTATTTCGACGACAATAAAATACCGTTACCTAAAATGACGCAGTTTTTAGATTTAGTCGCACTTGGCACTGTTGCAGATGTCGTGCCTCTCGATAAAAATAATCGTATTTTAGTGACTCAAGGTATTAAACGTATTCGTTATGGTTACGCACGTCCCGGTATTTATGCCTTATTATCAGTAGCTAATCGTCATTATGAAAAAATAAATGCGCAAGATTTAGGTTTTGCATTAGGACCAAGACTCAATGCGGCAGGTCGTCTTGATGATATGTCATTGGGTATTGAGTGTTTATTAGCTAAAGATAATCAGCACGCATTAACCATTGCAACGCATTTAAATGATTTAAATATTGAACGCAAACGAATCGAAAATGAAATGCAAGTGCAAGCGATGACTGAATTAAATCAAATTCATTTAAACGAAGATCAAATTCCTGCTGGTATTTGTGTCTTTGATGAATCGTGGCATCAAGGTGTAATTGGGATTTTAGCATCGCGAGTAAAAGAACATTATCATCGACCTGTTATTGCGTTTGCAAAAATGAATGATGATGAAATCAAAGGTTCAGCGCGATCAATTAATGGTGTTCATATTCGTGACGTCCTCGATACCATTGCAAATCAACACCCAGGGTTAATTATTAAATTTGGTGGTCATGCGATGGCAGCGGGATTATCTTTAGCACCCGATAAATTCGAACTTTTTTCAACATTATTTGCTAAAACAATTGCCTCTCGTTATCAACAAGAAGATTTTTCCCCGGTGTTATTAAGCGATGGTGAATTGCAAGATCATGAAATGACCTTGGATACTGCAAACATGCTTGCACAAGCGGGCCCATGGGGACAACATTTCCCTGAACCCTTATTTGATGGTGAATTTGAATTATTACAACAACGTATTGTGGGTGAAAAACATTTAAAGTGTGTGGTTAAAAGTTTAAATTCGAATCAGTGTTATGATGCGATTGCATTTAATATCGATCCAGAAAATTGGCCTAATCACCAATATGAAAAAGTTAAAATTGTTTATCGTCTCGATATCAATGAATTTAGAGGTAATGTAAAAGTTCAATTTATCATCGAACATATCGTTGGCATGACTGCAGATATTCTAGAAGTTGAGTAATTTAATTATTTAATCCTGTTATTACTTTCACCATAGGAAATTCATTTTGTCCGTAATGATTAGTGACGACCTGTCTTAGTTGCGATGCTAAATTTGTAGGATGTAAAGCGCGAGTTATTGTACCAATTACTCGATAAGTGTGAATATTTTGTTCGAATGCTTGATTCACAAGTTCTGTAATGGCTTTTTTACCTAGCCACCCATGCGATTCAAAGTCACCCGGATTATGAT